>DASUVL010001169.1:0-24155 GCA_036379015.1 Niastella sp. | reverse complement strand
CAGCGCCCCCACCCTGTATAATATTATTGGCAAAAGTGGTATTGGTAGCGCCTAACCCGTTTGTACGACCGCTTTGTACGTAATTAGTTGGGTTATTGACCAATGTATTAAAAGCGATCACTACCCGGTCGGGCCGGTCATGCGCGGTCAATGGATCGCCATTGGCTACCTCGCCATCACCATTACCAATGTTAATAGCCGGACTACAATTCTCGAAGTGATTACTGAATATAACATGGTCATCGCCAAAGATGCGAATGCCTGGTGTGTTGATGAAGTAATTGCCATAGACCTTACAAAAGTTGCCATGACGCAGCGTAAATTGCGCCGGGCAATTACGAATGGTATTATAACGAACGGTAACTGCCGAGGCTTTCACCGAGATCATTTCATTCTCCCCTTCGCATTCTTCAAACAAATTATACTCTATAATACTATTGCTTGAAGAAAGGCTAAGACCGCTTAACCCGAATTGTACCGTTTCTGCGCCATTACCCGATTGCGGTTGTTGATCTAAAAAATAATTGTGATGAATGTGCAGGCGTTGGGCAATCTGGCTGCCTGAACCACGCACGGTAATAAAACGCCCAAGAGCATTCTTATGCTGAAAGGTATTGTAATCCACTTCGTGGTCGTTCCCGTTGAGCGACAGGTTTTCCCCGGCGCCGGGTGTTTGAAAAAGATTGCGCGTCCACCGGCAAAAACTGGTGCCGCTGGCCATAGTAGCCTGCGAAGCGCTGTGTGTAAATCTGAATCCTTTAATAATAATATACCTGGCCGGACTTACAATATTAAATCCGTTAGAACCACCGATCTCGGCACCGCCAATGGTTTGTGCCTGAATGGTGATGGGTTGGGTGGCCGTGCCCTGTTTGTTGACAGTTATATCTGCACTGGCCGTATAAACGCCATTGGCCAGAATAATGATATCGCCGGGAGCCGCATTATTAATAGCGGTTTGCAAAGCAGATAAAGAGGTAACAGTTACGGTAGCCGCAGTGAGGGTCTGCGGTAATACATACAGCATTACAAGCAACAGGTAGAATTTGTTGTTCATTGTTTTGATTGTTTGGGGACCATTCATCAGGCGCACAACGATCCGGGGCGGGCCGTGGTTGCCAGCTAAATGACCAGGAAGTAAAGGGAAAATTGATACACGGCGATCAATACCTGATCACCTCACCGCATTATGGAATAAACCCACATACGGCATGAAAGGCATTGATCATATTTCAATAGCTATACTTTCCTGCAAATCCTTTAACAATGCTGTGAAGAAGGTTGAAAAACGTAACTGCGGAATGCTTCTGCATAAATCACACCGCAATTAAAAAATGGGGAAAACAAAAACAGAAATGCAGGAAAAATGTAAAATGACTTAGTAGTAAGAGTAATCGTTACCGATATACTCCGGTGAGTTTTCTTTTTTCATGTGACAGTGTTTTATGGTTAATCGTTAATGTATATGAAGTAACAACTTTCTTTCATTGACAATGTCTATTAAATTATCCCGGACTTAAACTATATTACCACAAATAGTATTTAACCCTAATAGGTATCTATTATTGTAGCACGGTCAGAAGGTGAATGGTAAAGAGCAGCGAAAAGCCAAAAGCTGAAAGCAAAAAAACTTAGGCTGTATTTGTATTTACTTTTTTCTTTTGGCTTTCGGACTGCATTCCATTATCACAACTTGCCCCGACATCGTCAGGATTAGCACATTATCATATTAGCACATTATTCAACTAGTCTTTCACCATTTTCCTGGTAATAACCTTACCATCATACACCAGCTTCAACATATATACGCCTGCGGTTAATTGGTTGGCGGCAAACGTAGTTTTATGATTGCCGGCCTGCAGCGATCTATTAATCAGTACTGCTACCTGTTTACCGGTAATATCATAGACGGCCAGGTTGGTATACGCCGGTTTCTCCAGGAAAAATGTAATGGTATTTTGTTGCTGCAATGGATTAGGGAAACTGCTCAGCTTATTCGCATTGTTGGCTTTATCATTATCAGCAATGTCCTGCTCCTGCTCAGTGCGTGCAGTGGCCAACGTACCTGCCGACGCCGGGCACTGACTGGCACTGCTTTCTGAAACGCAGAAATCGTCAAAGCGAACCTGTTCGTCGCGCAGCACATCATCTTTTCCCCGGTATACGCCCCATTTGCCACGGTTATATTCAGCACCGGAACGCCACATATCAATACCTGTTTTACTATACGATAACAATGTAGCGCCATCGCTCATACGCTTCAGCGTAACCTCAACAGTTCCGGCACTACCTTCACTGCTTTTGTATTTTACATACGCTTCCACCCAGGTGCCTTTGAAGGAGGACAGGTTCACTTCTTTCACTGTACCGAGGGTGCCGCTACCCTCCCCAGAACTGTGAATGATCTGCATTTTTTCCGGTGAACCGGCCCGCGGCGTAATAGTGATCAAAGGCGCTCCGTCGTCGCCGCCATATGCTTTGATCTGGAAGATATGCGTAAACCGGCTGGAAGGTTTAAAACCGGCATCCAGCTTAAACTTCCAGCGATAATAGGCCGTTTGTCCACTCGTGTGCTGCATAACGCCACCTGACCCCGACCCGCCTTTGATCTCCATCCGTACGCGGTCATCGTTGGTGCAGCGATCGTCATCGGCATCGATATGACTATGAAAAACAAATACATATTTTCCCAGGGTGCCGTCGTTTGTAACGGTAACATGCGGGCCAAAAGAAGTATGCTTACAATCGGGATTTTCATTGCCAAACCCTTTTGCGGAAATCTGACTGTAGGCAGAGCCCGAACTGGAAGCGCTTAATTTAACCTGTGCGTGTAATTGATTTGTAGATAGTAGTAGCCATGTAGTAGCGGTCATGGCAAACCGCTTACCGTATATCATGACGATATACGTGGATAAGTGTTGTTTTTTCATATTGCAGTCGTTTTTGATTAAGAAGAAGGCAATCTGAAGTAACTAAATAAATATGCCGGTTGCGCGCATAGGGTTAGCTGAGTAATAAACAATTTTAGCAACGTCAATGGGCAATGGTGAATGGTGAATAGTCGGGAAACGGGAGACTGTTTTCCACTTCTACATTGAATATTGAACATTCAATATTCAATATTTTTCCTCCCCCTTTAGGGGGCTGGGGTATTATTCATCAATTCTATACTCCCGCTTTTCGCCATGGTTGAGCTGAGCAGAAAGCTTTCTTCTTTTTTACCATATATCACACGCAAGAGGGCGGTATTGGGGGGAAAGGAACCCAGGCTTTCAGCATATACTACCAGCCGGTTGGGATAGCCCTTATAAATGGGGATCTTAATAATAAATGGCTTTTCTTTTAAACCCAGTTTCTGCACTATCAACTGGCCGTTGTAAAATATGCTGATGGTATCGCCATCAACAATGCCATTATCCATCAGTCGTATCTCCGCCGAATCGGCGTTAATGACGTATCTCGTAGCTGTGTTGACAGCCCTGCCGGCCAGGAAATCACGGCCAACCAGTGAATCTTTATAAACGGGTTTAATAAAAGTAAAAGAGGTTCCGGCGGTTTTAGTAAGCTTGCGGGGGGTAATATCGGGCTCATATAAAAAGGCCGCTTTATACACCAGAGATCCTACGTTTTTGGTATAGCGGGCTACTATGTTACAAAGCGTATCGCATCTTCTTTCGCCCTGTAATACCACACTATCGCCTACTTTTTCGAAGGTATATTTCATGCTGTCGCACAGGTTGCAGTGCTTGGCCCAGGTATATTGACCCGGTGGATCTTTGTAATACACTACTTCCTTTAACTTGGTCATGATGTGGTCAGCATAGATCTTGCCGGTGATCCGGGTATGCAATCTTACGGTAGTATCGGCGGGTAGAATGCATTGCACCACCCCCTCAAACAGCGAACCGTTGACCTTTGTAATTTGAAGGCGGGTATCAAAGGTTTTGGTCAGTTTGCTTTTCTCGCCAAAATAAACGCCATTCCAGGCCCCTGCAATCCATTGATTATCCTGGCCAAAGCCAGGCAAAGCAGCCACTACACAAACCAGGTGAATAACCAGTATATATTTTTTCATTTTTTAGCACAGTTGTACAAATTGCCCTCTCCCGATAATTATCGGGACTTCCGGGACAAATTGAATAAACGTTCCGATAACGATCGGAACTCCTGTACAGTTTAGGTATACGCATTGTGGCAATTGCCCAATGAAACGAGTGGGGTTTAAAAATCGAAGCAATTTAAACCCAAAAAACAACCCGGCAAAAACGAAAATACCGCAGGTGATATACAACAACATATAACCAAAACAATCCATCCATTACCCTGGAAAGTTGGGAGAAGCAGGAAAGAACTGACGTATCAGGGAGGTATCGTGCGGAGGTCGAACTGCTGACATAAAAAAAATGAGCCCCGCCACAGGCGGGGCCCTTCCTCTTAAACATGTAGTATTCGTGAACTTGTTGAAAACGCGTTTTTTGCTACTCCATTACGCCACATTCAGTACTGCCTCGCGTTGCTTATCACATACCTGTGCAAACAACTCATCATCGAGCAGATCTTTTACTGACTTTATAATAAAATCAGGCGAATAACCGAAATGATCGAGGTCGGCTTCCTGGGTTACCCCTGATAATGTTAATACCGTAGTAAAACCCATGGACCCTGCACCCAGGATATCTGTACTCATGGTATCGCCGATCATAATGGTTTCATCGGTTGACAATTGCATGATCTTACGCGCCATACGCATCATTACCGGACTTGGTTTACCTACGCTAAAAGCCTGTTTACCGGTAGCTAATTCAATCATAGCGACAAAAGCGCCGCAACCGGCCCGGTATTTTCCATTGCCCACCGGACAATTGGGATCAAGATTGGTGGCTATTAATTTAGATCCGTTCATGACCATGTTAATTGCCTTATCAACAGATTCCAGCATGATGGTTCTGCCTTCGCCGATGATCACATAATCAGGATGATCATCAACAATAGAATAACCAACATTATGCAATTCGTTTAACAAACCGCCTTCACCAATTACATAGGCCGTACCATGCGTTTTACGCGAAGCCAGGTAACGGGCAGTAGCCATAGCACAGGTAAAAATATCTTCGTCGTTTACATTAAAACCTAATTTGCGCAATTTGTAGCACACATCACGAGGAGTACGCTGACTGTTATTCGTTAAGAACAAAAAAGGATAACCTTTTTCACGCAAAGAATTTATAAACTCCACTGCGCCAGGTATTGGTTCACTGCCTTTGTAAATAACGCCATCCATGTCGATAAGAAAGCCCTTTTGTGCCATAGGTATAATTTTTAAAAATTTAAAAAATGCTACTTTTTCAAAATGGCAGGCAATAAGGGCAAGCGAAAATGTTATACAGGCAAGAAATTAAAATTCAGCGGCAAGAATTGGCAAGAAGTTCAGTCAGGGATAGAATGCAAGTGTGCAAAAGGCAAGTATTGTTAATAAAACGATAAGATGTTACATTTATTGTAAAGCACGTATACTTAAATGCATGTCCGTTGTTTAAAGAGCTAGGCAAATATACGTGATAATGCTTTAAAAGTCAGTTAACTCAATATTAATCTTTGTTAATTGTGTATATCAATGGTCAATCGTGAATGGTCAATGCGATGCATTAACATGAGCTATGTAAGAATAATCGCAGCTTATTTATAATAACAATCAAATTTTTATTACGCAGATCATATTTTTAAACCATAAATGGTTTCAAAGAAAAAAATATCACACCTTCTTCCCAATCTCTTCCAGATCCTTCAATGCTTTATTATACCGGTACAACACTTCAACATATTTTTCAAGTACCGGTAATAATAACCAGCCGGTGGCTCTTCCATCTACGAGCATAAAATAATATTGTACAGACCGTTTAATATCTTTTTGTTCGAGACAGATCCACAATCTTATCAGCCAGAAATTGATCACTTCCGACGCATGGTATTGTTCATACCCGGGCACCGCTTCGCGGATATCGGGATGCGCATATATATTCTCAAAACGTGCATCCGGCGTATGTTGTATCAATGCGCCCAATGCCAGGCTAAAATGCAACACCGGAAAATATTTGTACATCTTAATCGCATGTTCCCTCACTACATTGCACAATGCATCAAGTTCAAGCAGGATACCCTGTTCGAAAATGGTTTGTAGCGCCAGTGGGTTGTGTGCATACCGGTTGGCCAGCTCAATCATGTTCGCTTCAAACTGCTGCATCATTGTCTCATTGCTGCGATCGAGCAATTCAGCCAGGTCATCCGTTTGCCGTGTTACGCCCAGGTGTTCTTCAAGATGCTCGGGCAGCGCATTATTGGGATCGGGTGCGCCATGTCCTATTTCATCCCACATCTCGTGCCATACAAGCTCTTCGGCCGGTGTGCAGGTATTTATTTCGGGCGGCAATAACCGCGTGAGCAATTCAGCATGAATGGTTATCTGCTCCATGACCGAACGTTGTTGTACCTTTTCCGTATTAAGCATATCGTCTGAATGAATACTCTGCACATTGCTCAAACTTATTTCTCCGGCCGGAATGGTATCTATCAACAGCTCTGTCGGTTCCACTTCTTCGCGTAAACGGGGCGCAACATCATTTTCTTCTACCGTATAATAATAATTTCCTTCGCCGGCATATTGTTTCAGTTTGGCCAGAATATCGGCAAACTGTCCGTTTTTTTCAACGATCAAATGCGGCAAACCATCTGTCCCCAGCGGCACATCCATATCGGGCACCATATGATCATCTTCTTCCAGTATAAAACGGGTAACATCAAAATTATGGTGAGGGTGAATGTCGAATTCCAATGCAAAATCGTGACCGGCATAAATGATATTATGCGCCAGAGCATACTCTATCTCCTTAAAATCAGTCAGCTCCAGGCTGAATTCTGTCATAAATGTATCTTCAGATGTATTGAAAAAAAACACTGTGTCTTTTACACCCAGGCATAACAGATCTACCCGGTACAGGCCAATGGTTACATTACCATTCGTGTGTTTTCGCATTACCGATACATTGGCGATCTGGCTTTCTTCCCAATCTTTATTCACCATACATTTACTTACAGGTAATGTGCGTGCTTTTGTTTGCACATATTTTCGGGGAGAGAGTGTTTGCATACCCTGTATAATTTATTGTTGTGGTTGCTGGCAGTTGACCAATCGCCTGTTACTCTTTTCAGAGCAGTTCCTATTGCTCCAAAGTAAACGCATTTTGCCGGACAACCAGATAAAAGTTGTTGTCATAATTTTCACACATTTCTTAACATACTATAAATCCCTGTTTGATATTGCTTTGTGATTGGTAAATTATTTGACATTCATCATTAAATGATGTTACCCCCTTTGTGGTATTGTTATGCCCGTTACAAAACACTAGATTTGACCTTTGTTACATACTATCTGCCCCCTACCCTCGCACCCTTTAAACAAACAATATGCTTTTGCCAGCGCCTTTAACAAAACCACTGACACTGCTTTTATTAGCAATACTACCTGCAGTAACCTGCCTGCTTCCTGGTTGCAGCAGCACCAAAATAATTACGGAATACGATTGTGCCGATGCCTCGGGTGTTAATAAAGACACCACCGTGTGGCATTACTTCTGGGGGCTGAAACAATCAAAAGACATTCGGCCGCAATGCGATAAACGTTACAATCACCTTAATAAAGTGGTGGTAAAATCCACACCGGGCAACGTGTTATTAACGGTTATTACGCTTGGTATTGTGATACCACAAAAAATTTCCTGGTGTTGTTCGCCACCCAATTTACAACCCGGTCACCTGGGGGGAAACTAGTATTATTGTCAACCTTTCAACATATCAACTTTTTAACTAAAAACACATGTCACTTCCTGAAGGCATAACCTTGCTTCCTATCACCGACTGGCAAAACGGCCACCAGAACTTCTCCGTGACATTAACCAGGGATGCAAGCTTTAATATGCGCCTGCCTTTTGCATTTACGGAAACCGAAAAAAACTATCACGCAACAACAAAAAATTTTCAATGGCTGATACAACATGCTATTGACAATAACATTAGGCTGCGCGCCATGGGCAACGGCTGGAGCTTTAGTGATGTAGCTGTTTGTAATGGCGGATTGGTTGATACCCGTGAGCTGCGCACTTTCTTTAGCCTGGGCAATAATTTTTTATCGCCCCAATATTTGGCAACCGGTAAAACAGCGCAAGACCTGGTGTTTACCCAATGTGGTATGAGCATTTTGCAAATGAATAAAGAGCTGGAAGAAGAAAACGGCTGGCAACGTGCGTTGCGCGCTTCGGGAGCCAGCAATGGACAAACCATCGTTGGCGCTACAGCAACCGGTACGCATGGTGCAGGTTTTAAAGCAGGCGCCGTACATGATGCCATTGTTGGTTTGCATATTATTACCGGCGCCAACCGGCATGTATGGTTAGAGCGGGCATCGAACCCCGTTGCCTCTTCCGCTTTTACCGATTGGCTGGGCGCAGAAATATTCCGCGATGACGAATTGTTTAACGCCGCAGTAGTAAGCTTTGGCAGTTTTGGTTTCATTCATGGGGTTTTGCTGGAAACTGAACCCATTTACCTGCTGGAAAAATATACCTCCGCGAATATTCCCTATAACGACAAACTGAAGCAAGCCATTAATGAATGGAAATTTGACGCCCTTTCTGAATTCCTCCCTTTTCCCTCCGAAAGTCCCGATCGCAGTCTGTATCATTTTGAAGTGCTGGTAAACCCGCACCGTTTTGCGGTGGATGATGCGGACAAAGGTGTATTCTTAAAAGTAATGTACAAAACGCCCTACCGCACTGATTACACGAAGCCCGCATTACCCGGTGGTAATTTTCAGTATGGGGATGAACTGCTTGGACTCGTACAAACCATTCTCGATGGTCTGGGCAAAAAACTAACCCAAAAACTGGTACCGCCATTGGTCACTAAATTATTTCCTTTGGCATTTGCCGCCAACGAACAGGTTACCGGTACTATTGGAGAAATATTTACCAATACGCGGTTTCGTGGCAAAGCTGCAAGTGCCGCAATTGCCATTGATACTGCCAATGCCAGCCAGGCTATAGAAGAGATCGTACAACTGAATACCCAAACCCCGTTTGCCGGCGCACTGGCATTACGATTTGTAAAAGGCACCCAGGCAACGCTTGGATTTAACAGGTTCGAAAAGACCTGTGTGCTGGAAATGGATGGCGTTGAATCAGCCAGCAGCCGCCGGTTCTTTACCAACGTCTGGAATCGCTTTGAAGAGATAGGCCTTCCCTATACCTTACATTGGGGCAAGATCAATTTCAATCTAACAGAAGCGCGCATCCGCCAAATGTATGGCGATAACGCTGTCAACAAATGGCTGACCGCCCGCCATAAACTGCTTGACAATTTAACCCAGAAAGTATTTACCAATGAGTTTATGGAGAGAACGGGGTTAATGTAACCCCCCGGCCCCCTAAAGGGGGAGTCGGGAAATGAAGAATTAAAAATTTAAAATAAGAAATGAAAAAGTGAAATCCATTGCCGATTCATCCGCCAGCTGGCAGACCGTTTGCCGTTTCACGTCTGCCGTCTCACGTCTCCCGTTTCACGCCCTACACCCTCACATAGATCTTCTTCTTATCCATCCAGTACCCGATGCTCCAGCACAACAGCATGTACAGCACCGCCTGAACAAATGCGCCGAAATACGGCGAGGCAAGATGGATAAAAATGGTTTCGTAGATCCATTTAAAGACCGTAGTGCCAGATGGTAACCGGAATACATTCCAAAGAATAACCAGTACTTCCGACAGCAGGTAAATGAACAACGGATTCTTACCAAACACCTGGAAGAAAGGTGTCCAGGACGTTTTTTGCCGAATATCAGCGATGTACACAATAGCAGCAATAATGAGGCAATCGATCCCTACCGTTTGCAATACAAAAGAGCTGGTCCACAATTTTTTATTAATGGGAAAAGAATAATTCCAGAAATGCGCCAATACCAGGAAGGTAAAACCAACCAGCATTAATTTGGTGAGCGCTTCATAGGTGCCGCCTTTCTGTTGCAGGAATTTACCTACCCAAAAGCCCGCCACTACATTGCCGATGGCCGGAAACGTGCTTAAGAAGCCTTCAGGATCAAAAGGCACACCTTCCCCATGGTATAAATGATCGGGGCCTATCATCATCAGATCGAGCTTTAAAACGGCATTGCCAGCCAGCGACAACGGATCGGCGGCATCGCCAAAGAAATACATCACCGGCCAGTACAATAACAAGATGGCGGCGGTAATGATAGCCGTGGTGCGGAACTTCAGAAAGTATATCATTAACGAAGCAAAGCAATAGGCCAGCGCAATGCGTTGTAATACGCCAAAAATGCGCGTTTTTTCAAATGGCCAGAACATGTATTCGCCAGTGGCTTTATCTAACCGTACAAAGGGAAACCAGTACATGAGGTAACCCAACAGGAATATAAGTAGTGTACGTTTGAATATTTTAGTCAGCACCGAAGCGGTGGAAGCCGTCTCCCATTTTGGCATTACGAAACTCATGGCGTTCCCCACGGCAAATAAAAAGGATGGAAAAACGAGATCGGTGGGCGTAAAACCATGCCATTTGGCGTGCAGCAACGGCGCATAGGTAAAGCTTTCGTCCGGCGAGGTATTTACAATGATCATGAAGCAGATAGTCAGGCCCCGGAATACATCCAGCGCAAGGAATCTTTTTTGTTGTTGCATGTCAGTTCTAGTTGGTGTAGCAGTAATTACCTGAATGTTCGAAAATAAACAATTCAAACGAACATGCAAATTCCTGCATTGTTAATGACGCCCTTTTTATTTTTGAATCGGAATATCCAGCGCCTGCATGATCTTGAAAAACAAGGCCGTGTTCTCATAAACACCCCTGAAACGAAATGATTGCGGACCGTATGCAAACACCGGCACCGGTATGGCGGTATGGTCGTTGGTGGCAAAACGACCGCTTACATACCCATTGGCATAATCACCATCCAGCAACGACAATCCGCCGGTTTCATGATCGGCAGTTACAATAACCAGGGTTTGTCCATCGGCATCGGCAAATTGCATGGCCTTTCCAATTACCTGGTCAAAATCCATTACTTCGCTGGCTACATAGGCCATATTATTTACATGGCCGCCATAATCGATCTGTGCACCTTCTGTCATGAGAAAAAAACCGGCCTTATTGGCGGATAATGTTTTAATCGCTTTTGAAAATGCCTGCTCCAGCCAGTTGCCCCGGCCTTTTAAAACAGGCAACCCCGCTTTATGATCAATCAACACCCATTTTTTACCGGCATCATGCCCAATGCTGTCGATACTATGAACAACGGTATACTGCGGCGACAATTCTTTGATAATTTCATTATTTACAGTTCCTTTGTCCTTTCCCATCAACAAGCCAACATTTGATAAGCTCTCTTTGTCCGAACCCATGAGCAGGTCTACCGAAGATTGTTTCAGATCGCGTAAAATAGCAACGCCATCCTCCCGCTCTGATTGATGCGCATAAAAATCAGCCGGAGTTGCGTCGGCAATATCGCCGCAGGTAAGCAAACCGGTCTTCATTTTTTTTGTTTTTAAAAAAACAGGCAACAGCGGTATGGCTACGCCGGTATGATCTACACCTACATACCGGTTATTGGTTTTTACGCCAGCTGAAATGGCCGTTGAACCGGGCGCAGAGTCTGTGACGTAATTGTCGTGCGAACTGGTCTTTGAAAACCCAATGTTGCGCATGTTAAAAACGTTCAAAGCGCCTTTGTTGGCAGTATAGCCGGCATACAATTGCGCTAATCCATTTCCATCGCCAATAAACAGCAGGATATTTTTTACAGGCTTATCAATACCGTCAAATTGATAGGTGGGTTGATATGGTTTATACCCCGTATTATTTTTATAGGAATTGGCCGGTAGCTTTCGCAGGAAGTCGGCCAATGCCTTAATGCTATCTGTATTTATATAATCCACCTGCAGGCGGATCAATTGATACCACGCATTGGTAAAATCGGGTGCACCCCAAAAACGAACCGTTTTTTTAAGTGCATGCGCCTTGCTTACCGCTTGCTGTAAAACCCGCCATTCTGGCGCCGGAATAATGCCTTTGCCATTCCACTTCGTGTATTTTTTCAGTTCTCCGCTCATCATAACAATGCGCGAAAGGGCATCAGCCGGGTATTCTTTGTTCAACTCGCCATCGAAGCTGATAAAAGCCGGATAAGAAGTATAGGTAGAAACTTCGGGCCGGTTACCACTGATAGCTATCTGCAGCGTTGAACACTGTGTAAGTGTTGGATATTTCTGTAACAACTCTACCAGTTTGCTCAATGTAGGTACCGCTTCTGATTTTATATCTATCATCAATTGTAACCGGCGCGAACTATCGGCATAAATATGACCGTTATTTTTTTTAACGAATGCCTCCAGGGGTTTCAGGTATAGATCTTCCAGGGTGCGATGCAATGCCAGCTCATTGGTATCGTGGGCAACCAGCAGTTCCTCATTATGCCAGAAGATATCTGCTTCGATAGAGCCAAATCCTTCATGATAGGCCGTATACAATGGAACCGGCTGTTCATAATCGTTGTGCGAATGGGCGTTGGCTACTGAATAGGAAGTTGGTTGTGCGAAGTTCACTGTAGCAATGAAAACCGATAAGAATAATAACAGTTTATTCAATGTAAAATATGTTTTTAGTTCTTAGTTTTTTAGCCGACCTGTCAGGTTCGCTTTACCATCTTGCATAATCAGCCTGTCGCTGCGGACCTGACAGGTCTGTTTTATCATCTCAAAACCCCAACAGGATAACGCAAAGCTACCACCGTCAGGGTTTTTACTTCAAATTATTTATTATTTAATAATTGCTTTACATTAAGCAAGCTGTATTCCATTATCAAATTATCAAATTATCAAATTATCACATTACCATCCCGTGCTTTGTTTAATCACCCCGCCACTGTTGGCGATCTCGGTTGACGGAACAGGCCATACATTATGCACGGCAGGATTAAATGTTCTGGCGGGCCAGATAACGGCGCCGGAAAACCCATGCAATGGTTGTGCATACACCGTTTGTGCATCGCCCCAACGCACCAGGTCGCGGTGACGATCGGCCCATTCACCGGCTAATTCACACCGGCGTTGTTTTTTCAAATCAGCGATTGTAGCCCCGGATACAGCAATCAGTCCTGCGCGGTTACGGATCGCATTGATCTCCCCATCGGCATTTTTACCCTGCATTAATTTTGCTTCCGCCTTTATCAACAACACTTCTGCATAACGCAGCAAGGGCGGGTTCAATGACGTTGTAGGATGATCGCCGTTGGGGCTTATATACACACTAATGGGATTGGCATATGAAAAAGGTTCCATATACTTTCTGAACTGGTATCCGCTTAAACTGTTACTGGAACCATAGATGGTATCTTTTCCAAAAAACCGGAACGTATCACCTGGTTTTAAGATAGTGGCTTCCCGGCGCACATCGCCTGTTTCATAAGCATCGTATAATTCTTTGGTAGGTGTAAAATATCCCCAGCCATTGTATTTACCCCATCCTTTATTCTCGAGCATTACACCAGGCAGAATGCTTCCCCAGCCACCTGTTCCTTTTGGGGTACTGAGCGCACTCCAGATGTATTCTTTACTCCAGTTATTCGCAACTTTAAATACATCGGTAAAACTGGACAGCAGGCCATGTTTACCGCTATTAGTTACCGAGTCGGCATATTTCTCCGCATTGGCCCAGCTTTTTGTATACAGGTACATTTTCGACAGGTAAGCCCAGGCAGCCGTTTTGTGTGCGCGACCATAATCTTCCGCTTTATAGGTATCAAAATAAGGCAATAAGCCGGCAGCATTTTTAAGATCACTTTCTATCAGTGCGTAATTGTCGTTTACACTCGCTGCACGTGCAACAGCAGCGGTACTGGACGAATTTTCTTCAGTAACAATAGGCACACCGGCATTTTCATTACCATAGCTATAGGCTAATTGAAAATACATCAGTCCGCGTAAAAAATAAGCCTCGCCTACGATCCTGTTCTTCAACGCTGCATCCATGTTAATGCCGGGAACATTCAGTATTATGTCATTGGCCCGTTTAATAACAATATAGCGCATCTTCCATTGGTCGGTCAGGTACGATACCCCGGGGGTAGCGCTGTTAAAGTTCTTTACATTATCCGCCTTGGCATTAGAACGACCGGTTACCATATCATCACTGGCGTTCATATACCACATAAAACCGCGGCCGTAAAATTCTTCGCCGTCAAATTGTTCGTACAGGGCATTGGCGCCACTGACGGCATCGGCGGAAGTTTTCCAGAAGTTAGCAACCACCGGTGAGCCTTCCGGTTCAATATCCAGCTTCTTTTCACAGCTGCTCAGAGCTATAACAGCCATGCAACCTGTAATGATATAATTGAGTGCCTGTTTCATTTTAATTTTTTCTTATGCTGTTAGAAATTAACGTTTACTCCAACAAATACCGACCGCGCCTGTGGATAGCGACCTGTATCTATACCGTTCGTATTCATGCCTATTTCGGGGTCAAAGCCACTATAGTCTGTAATAGTGATCAGGTTATTGGCTGTTACGTATACCCGCAGGGTATTTAATCCAACACGTTTGGTCAACGTGCCCGGCAACGTATAGCCCAATGTTACATTCTTGATACGGGTATAAGAACCGTTTTCGAGGTACCAGTCGCTGGTGGTACCGAAATTGCCATTGGGATCGCTCAATGAGAGCCGGGGAATGCTCGCATTTGGATTGTCAGGCGTCCATGCATTCTTTACATCTTCCAGCATATTATAATTCTGACCGCTTACACCAGCCTGCATGGCCAGGTATTTGAGGCCATTGAATATTTTGTTACCGTGAACACCCTGTACAAATATGTTCAGGTCGAAATTTTTGTAGCTCGCATTAAAGCTGAAGCCATAGGTGAAGTTGGGATAAGCCCCTTTGCTCACAACGCGGTCGCTATCATCGATCTTTCCATTGCCACTTACATCCACAAACTTCAGGTCGCCCGGTTTCGCATTTGGCTGAATGAGGTTGCCAGCTTTATTCCTATAATCATTTACTTCATCCTGCGATTTAAATAAACCTGCTGTTGGTATTACGAAAAAAGAATTCAACGGATCACCCACACGCATCAATACCGGCGTCAATGTGTTGCGGATGTTTTTATCAGCCGTTGAAACAATATTAACACTATCAATGAGGGAGATCAATTTATTTGATACTTTGGTCACAGTAGCGTTTATGCTATACTGAAAAGCTGCTTTGGGATCACCCTTGTAATCAATACCCAGTTCAATGCCCTTGTCCTGCGCCTTGCCTACATTGGCCCATTTACCCTCTCTAACACCATTCGTACTGGACGGAGGAAGCTGATACAGCATTTTTCCGGTATTCTTGATAAAATAGTCAGCGTTTACTGAAAGACGGTTATTCAGCACAGCTACATCGGCCCCTATATTATATTGACTGGAGTTAGCCCATTGCATGTCAGGGTTTGATAAAGCGAACTCAGCATACCCATACACCTGGTTAGGATCCTGTCCCAGATAGGCCGTAGTAGGAACCATCGGTACGTTCACGAAGTTTACCGGCAAAATGCTCAGGTTACCCAGTAACCCATAACTGGTGCGTAATTTCAGGCTGTTTAACCAGTTAATATCATGCATAAAAGCTTCACGGCTTATTACCCAGCCGGCGGAGGCGGCGTAGTAATTTTCAAACTTGTTCTTTTTGGCTACCAGGGATGTACCATCGCGCCGGCCCAATATAGTAAGCAGGTATTTTTCCTGGTAATCATAGTTCACACGAGCCAGGTAAGATATAACTCCCCGTTCCTTCTTGTAACTCTCGGGTTTAAAAATGTCGTTGGCATTCTGGAAGTAGCGATAAGCTACGCGCTCATCGGTAAAATCCTGTGCATAGGCATAGGAACCTTCCCACAGGTCATGCTGATAAACATAACCTGCAACGGCAGTAAGATGGTGTTCACCCAACGTTTTATTATACGTAAGCGTTTGTTCGGCCAGTATATTACTATAATTATCATTGTTCACTGAAAGCTGATTGAAATCAAAGATCTTTCCTATTTCCAGTACCCGAGAGGTAAACTCCCTGGTTGTAGCAAAGCTTTTGGTCAACGCAAAATTGCTGCGGAAAGTAAGATCACGATGCAGCTTGATCTCAATATATGGATTGATCAAAATGCCATTCACCGGTTTCTTATAATCCAGACGGTTCAAATAGGCAACCGGGTTAACTACATCTCCATAGCTTCCGGCATATAATGCGGGCAAGCCGGCATAGGTACCATCAGCATTGTAAGGCGCCACACTGGGCGGATAAAAGATCGCTGATAATATGGCGCCGGTATAAGCGCTTTGGGTATTGGCGCCATTGCCATTAGTATAGGTGTATTGCAGGTTCTCCCCTACTTTTAACCAGGGTTTCACCTGGTGATCTGAATTGAGCCTGAAATTATACCGCTCTGCATACGTATTCAGCAAAATACCTTCCGCCTTGCGGTAACCAAAACCCATGAAATATTTCGACTTATCGTTACCGCCACTGATGTTGACGTTATAGTCGTTGATGTGACCTGTTCTGAAAATATCATCCATCCAGTTGGTGCGGGTTATTTGTCCATCAGGATAGGTGGTTGCATTAAAAGCAGGCGATCTTGGTTTACCAGCATTATCAGCAGCCAGGTTCATCATATCGGCGTATTCCTGTGCATTTAACGGCTTTAATTTGCGCCAGGCTTTTTGCGCGCCATATTTTGCATCGAACGTTATGGAAGCCGCGCCAGACTTCCCTTTTTTGGTAGTAATGAGAATAACACCACCGGAAGCCCTTGCGCCATAAATGGCGGCCGATGCATCTTTCAAAACGGATATATTCTCAATTTCAGATGGGTTTACTACCGGTGTACCTTCCGATACCACACCGTCTACCACATATATTACGTTTTCCCCGTTAATACCGCCCATACCGCGGATCTTTACAGTTGGCAGTGATGTGGGGTCGCCACCTTCATTCTGCACCACCACACCAGGCGCTTTGCCCTGTAATATCTCCGTGAAGTTGTGCACCGAGCGCGAAGCCACTTTGTCGAGTTTTACATCTGTTTGTGCCCCTGAAAATGTTACTCTTTTTTGCGTACCATATCCTACAACGACCACCGTATTTAACCGTGTTTCTTCCGGCTCCAGCCTGATCAGGTTGGATATACCTGGCTTCAAGGTTACTTCCTTTGATACATAGCCAACATGGGATATTGTAATGGTAATTGATTCGCCATCCGCTTCTATCCGGAAGACTCCTTTCTCATCGGTTTGTGTGCCAACGGAAGTGCCTTTGATCGTGAGCGTTACCCCCGGTAAAGGACCGCTCTCATCTGATACCGTTCCGGTAAAAATCTGGCTACCCGATGAATAACTGATAAAGTTGGCTTCGGGTTGATTGTTTGTGCCCGATGCATCCTTCTCTTTTTCTTTGTTAAAGATCACAATAGTGTTGGCGTGACTTTCATAATCAAGACCGGTATTGTGCAATATTTTCCTGAGTGCCTCTTCCACCGTGATCTCTTTCTTTTCATGCAACGTTACCGTGTATTTTTTCACTTCATTTACATCGAATGCAAACTTCACTTGTGTGCCGGCAGCAATTTCTGCCAGTACTTTTTCAAGAGGTTGCTGTTCAACATTAATAAGGATCGTTCTCTTAAGCGGATTAGCGGTTTGTGCTGTCAATGGTACTATCAATGCCAGCAAACAAAAGAGCATAGCGGCCCGTGAAAGCAAACAGATTGCTTTCCATCTGTGTACAGAAGGACTCATAAATAAATCGTTAAGGATTAATTATTGAATGAAGACTGTCTGGTTATGTAACAAAAACTGAATGTGGTCTTTAGAGCCAAGCAGGTTTAAGATCCTGATCACTTCCTGTAAGCTGATATCCCGTTTCACCTGCAGATAATATTCCCCTGTATAATTAGAACGCCTGTTTTGTACGGTAACATTAAAGTGATCGTGCAACCATTGTATCACTTCATTTAATGATGCATTTTGAAGAAACAACTCACCCTGTATCCATGCATTAGCTTCGCCGTTTTGAATAGAATCTATAGTAGCTTTTGCCCGTTGTTTTGAAAACCGCAACCGCTGGCCGGGTAATAAGAAGCCAAGCGTATCCTGTTGGTTATGCACCAGTACTTTTCCCGTAACTACCGACACTTTAATATCGCCGGTACGATCGATCATTTTTACGGAGAAAGAAGTTCCTTTTACTGTGGTGTTAACCTTGTTCGACAGCACCGTAAACGGATGCGCAGGATCTTTCTTTACCTCGAAAAAAGCTTCTCCTTTTTGTAATTCAATGGTACGATGGCCTGAAAAATTGCTATAATACGCTATCGATGAATTGTCGTTCAACCATACAATACTGCCATCAGGTAATATGCTTTTCTCCACTTTCCCATGCGCTGCAGTTACAATAACCTGGCGAGGACGGCTGATCATATATACTACTGTACCGCATACGATCAGTGTAACTACTGCCGCGGCATATTTTATCCACCGGAAGCGAAGAATGGGTTTCACCGGCGGTTTGGAAACGACAGCAGCAAAAATAGCGTCCCGCATCCTGCGCTGAATCAACAAGCGCGCATCGTCATTGTCAAACGAATACGCATCGCCTGCGGCCGATTGTTGATCGAGCCAGTTGTACAATTCCTGCAACTCTTCTTCCGAGCAAGTATTGCGTTTAAATTTTTCCAGTAATTGATCTATATATTCCTGATGATTCAATGATGACTGTTTTTTCCGGCTATAACATAAAGACAGGTAAAAGAGAAAGCGTAACTATCCGGCAGTAAAAAAAAATTAAAAAAAGTAAAAAATGATCAGGGTAAGTAGTTCCGCTTTCCATACCAGGCTTAGTTTCTTAACCGCTGTATTAAGCTGGTTACGGACCGTTTGTTCAGAATTTCCGGTGGCATCGGCTATTTCAGGAACTGATAAACCGGCAAACTGGTGCAGTTCATACACCTGCTTCATTCTGTTGGGTAATGTATTAACGAGAGATCGCAAGGCAGACTCCGTATCTTTTTGTTCGAGTTTTTTAATGGGGGAAAATTCGCTTTCGTTATTATTTAATACGTCGATACTGATTACCGGGTATTTTTTCTTCGCGAGGTGATTGAGGATCCGATTTTTTAAAGCGGTAAATAAGTAAGCAGCGAGGGATTGCAGTTCGGGTAATTCATGGCGTTTATTCCAGAAATGGATAAAAAGCTCTTGCACCGCTTCTTCAGCATCCTGCCTGTTTTGCAGCACTTTAAATGCATATTGAAACAACGGCTCCCACCAGGTATCGAACAATACCTGAAAAGATTGCTGATCGTTGCAAGCAATTTTTTGCAGTAACAATTTTTCAGCGTTTCCCACGTGCAGCATTTGATTACAATACCTAAATTAAATAAAGGATTTTGATTTCATGTAAAAAAATCTGCATGCAATTGGCCAACACCCAAGGCCAGGTTATTTAGCTATTGTTTAGCAGCACCATGAAACCAATCATACCGGGTGCAAATTAAGCAGATAAGCAGTGCCATACCGGTATTCACAATTAAGAAATTATTATTAAGAAGAATCATTTGTAATTATTTAATTTGGTACCAGATTACCATCCCCCCATGCCAAACACCCACATCCGTCTTTTTATTTTATTGGCCGCCACTACCATGTTGAACAATTGCACCAGTGCAATAAAGCCCGGGAAAAACCACATGATCGGTCTGCAACCCATTGGGCAATACGATCAAACCCAATTACAATTTATACAGAACGAGTTGCATCAGTTTTACAAGGTGCCTGTTGTCATTCTCAAAGAAGTCGCTATGCCGGCCACTTTTAAGAATATGACTAAGGGAGAACGATATTCCGCCGATTCCATTATAAAATGGCTGGCGCATTCGGCCCCGGATTCAATCACCAAAGTGGTGGGCCTCACCCATAAAGACATTTACACTACGAAGTGGGAAAGCGGACAAATAAAAAAACCGGAGCAAACCTATGCCGTATGGGGCATCTTTGGACTGGGCTACATGCCTGGCAGATCTTGCATCATAAGTGATCATCGACTTAAAACAAGCGATACTCCACGGTTTCATCACCGGTTACGTACGGTGGTCATCCATGAATTGGGACATAACATGGGGCTCCGTCATTGTTCAACAAAAAATTGCATCATGAGTGATGCCAATGAACGGATACAAACGGTTGATAACAGTTCGGATGATTATTGTTCGGGGTGTAAAGACCGGTTATAGATGCAGGCAAATGCCTGGTTCCATTAGCATTCGATAATTAAAACAAGGAGCTGCCATTCGACAGCCCCCTAAACGATTAATTAATATGTAGGGTCATTCATCTATCATTGAATAACCCGGGAAACAGGCGGAGAAGCAGTCTCCTGGCCGTTCAATCCGATAGCTATTACCTGGAACCAGTACTTTTCTGTTGATTTAAGACCGGTAAAGGTATAACTGGGATTGGTAGTAACCTTGTTAACCCATACGTTGTCGCCCGTGAGCGGGTCAGGTGTGTATTGGTGGATGTACGCTTTGGCGCCCGCCACTTTTTTAACCTGGGTAACTGCTTCACCGGTGCGGTCAATGGTTACCTTCAGTTCTTTAATGGGTAACATTGCCTTTGTACCTCTTTCCTTGTTCAGCTCAAAACCACTGCTGACCAACTTGGCTGGATCGCCATTACAGGTAAGGGTTACATACTCTGCCAGTTCAGATAACAAGGCGATCACATTAGCCCGCATAGCCTTTCTGATAAACCGCATTTCTTCGTCACCACCACGTGCTTTGTAGTTGACTTCCTCGTACTCTGGGAGTACTTTTTTAAGGTTAGCCAGGGCAGCGGGTGGCTCAGGAAAAGTAGGATTATTATCCATTTTTCCTCTTACGCCGTGCGCGAAACTGATTAAATCGTTATCACGCGACTGCTTATGCCCGTTTGTAATTCTATGTGTCATTTTTAGACGTTTTAATAATTAAGAAATAAAAATACCAGCTACCTGTCCCGCTTCTGCGGAACTGAATCATGCTTAACAACACTTCATTGGCCAATGAGCGTACATACAAATGAAGGCATTGCATTACCTATCCCCGGCCGAAGCGGGCGGGATTAGATCCATTGTACTTTATTACAAAAGGGAGTCGATTGCGTCCATCGCATCCTGGTTTCCGGTTTGCCGGTTCGCAGCTGCAATGGTTACCGATTGCAATCTGCTAGTTGATTTGTGGAGCGAGAACCGTAACGAACTTTGTCAATTGTAAGTACACATCTGTTCGGTTATACATCCTTGTTCATTTGTTCCATACAAATATAATATTGGAAAAAGGTGAAATCCAAATGTGCCCTGTCGCAATTGACGCAATTGAATAAAATTGACCGAAATTGACTGGTTTTGAAAAATATAATTGATCGTAATCAATCAGAGAAATGGTGGTAATGAGCCAATTTTTGATAATTGTCAATTGACTTTGCTGGAATAGAATACAAAATAGTTCGCTTTAGGGGTCTTTTGCCTTGTGCGGAGTAGGCATACATGGGAGTTAGCATATATTGGATGAATCCAAGTGAAGCATGTACATATTCGTGTGGGTAGGTCAGGTACAGTGACACGAAAAAATCAATTCCGTTTAACGCAAAACACTTTACTTGAAACGAAGTCATTTATATTTAAGAGATTTTCCCATGATAAAAACTTTTACCAGGTGATAATTACTTTTTCCGGCGATAGTTACTTTCTTCCAAATTATAATTACTTCTTCTTCAGCGATAGTTGGCATTTCATAAGTGACAGCTACATTTTCCCCGGGTGATAACTACTTTTTTCCCGGCAATAGTTACTTCTTCATGGCCGATAGCTATATTTCCCGTGGTGATAGTTACATTTTCTCAGGTCCTGGATTTTTTTAATTGATAATTAACTTAAAATGCTGGTTAATTAATCAATCGCCGGGAAAAAAATTCAGACTCCATCGTTTTTAACTTACAAATCGGAAAAAAGTAATTGAAACTCACCGGCGTTAACTTATAAACGAAAAAAAAGTATCTATAGCCTACGAGTTTAAACTTGTAAATGAGAAAAAAGTAACTATAGCCTACCGGTTTTAACTTATAACCGGGAAAAAGTAATTATAGGCCACCCATTTTAAATTATAACCGACAAAAAAGTAACTAAAGCCTACCGGTTTTAAATTATAACCGAGTAAAAAAATTAAAAACCCATAATTTCTAACTTATAACCAGTGACAAAGTAATTATCAGCTGTTTTACTTTATTTGTTGTCAGAAAAAATGGCCTATAAAAAATATTTCTCACTTATAAAGACAAACAATCTACTTATAACGCAAGCATTTAAACTTATCATTCTCCCAAAACCGGTTCAACAATCTTTGCTGTCAATTTATTTTCTGAAAAATCAATTTTAAGACTAACGTAAGCACAAACCTGGTGTGTATTTTGAATTGCAGGTTTCCATATGCCAGGAATGGAAATCAGGGCTGCTTTAACACTATCTTCATATTCAACATCACCTTCCATTTTTTTTATATCTAACACATTTGATTGCATGGTAACAATAAAGGTATATGTTATGTTTCCTCTTTTTGGTAAAGCATTCTTCTTTTTTAAATACCCGGTAAGCGTATCTTCAAAAGCAGCTTTACCATTTTTAAAATCAGGCAATATCTCAACCTTGGTAAACACACGATCATCACAAACCTTATAAGCTTCATCATCTGTTTGAGCAGAAAGGATTCCGGCTATAAAGATGGTTATTAGTGTACAAAAGGCTTTCGTCATCATATAGCAGATTTTTATAAACAACTATTAAGTTAATTTTCCCAATCATTCCTGATAATAATATTGCCAGGTAAGTTGAACTAGATATTGTGTGCAGTCTTTCATAACCTGACAAATGTCAAAATCGCCCTGGCAAATTCGGCAGGCGCCTCTTGAGGCAGATTATGTCCTATCCCTTTAACAACTCTTCTTTCATAACCGCCTTCAAAATAACTGGCATCTTTACCTGTTCCTGAAAACGGTTCAACACCATCGGCTTCTGCATCTAATACTATAGCAGGCACTTTTATTGTTGGCTGCTTTTGCAGCAAATGTTCTATCGTTTCAAATTGGGGGTCGCCGTTTGCTAATCCATATCGATGCCTGTATGAATGCACTACGACTTCTACAAAATCGGGATTGTTGAATGAAACTGCTGTTGCTTCAAAAGTGTCGTCATCAAATTTCCAGGTTGGAGACCAGTTGCGCCATAATAACCTGCACAGTTCTTTCCGGTATTTTGCCAATCCCAGACGTCCTCGTTCGCTATGGAAGTAGAATTGATACCAATTTAGCATTTCAATCTCCGGTGCAACAGGTTCTGAATATTTTGCTATGTTTTGAATGTTATATCCTGCCATTGATACAAGTCCAACAATACGTTCGGGAAATAGTGCAGCAACAATGCAACAAGCCCGTCCGCCCCAATCATATCCACCCACAATTGCTTTTTGTATAGATAGCGCATCCATTAATTCAATTAAGTCATTGGCTAATGCAGCTTGCTGACCAGAACGGATGGTATCAGGAGAAAGAAATTTTGTTGGTCCGAACCCACGTAAATATGGAACGATAATCCGACAGTTTTCAGTCAACAGATGTTTTGTTACTTCGTCGTAAGCTCTTACGTCGTATGGAAATCCGTGCAGAAGCATAATGGCCGTTCCATCAACATGTCCACTTTCTTCATATGCAATGCAAAGGTCTCCTGCATTAATATGCTTTAATATCCCCATATCAATTTTTTATATTAATATCGGTCTGTTTATTGCGACGCTATAACAAAAAAAATCATGAAGCTTCTTCTCACTTCCGCCGGCATCAGCAACACGAGCATCCACAACGCGCTGGTTGACCTCCTGGGCAAACCGATTGCCGAGGCCAGCGCCCTTTTTGTCCCTACCGCAATATACGCCATAGCCGGTGGTTCTAACATATCACGAAAGGTGATTTGCGG
>DASUVL010001168.1:0-2108 GCA_036379015.1 Niastella sp. | reverse complement strand
AACTTGTTATCCGTATCAGGCTTTCCCGGTAACTTGAATATTATAACTGGTTTTGGCTTTCCGATTACTGGCAACAGGTGTAACCCTCCCGACACATTGGACCTGCAACCTGTATCTATCTCACAATTCATTATTGACCATCATCACTCCATTTCTGCATTTTTCACCTTCTCATATTAACAATATCTATACTTTGGTTGATTACAATCATAACCTTTTCGTTTTTTGTCATTTTGTTTAGGTCAATCGTAAACATAAATTGTTTTATAATATTAGAGGGGTACCAATTGCAAAGTGCCGGATGAATACTACGCTCATGAAAATTGCCAGGCAGTCCGGAAAGACAGGAATCAGTAACCCGATAAACTTCCCAGGATATTACGAAAATTTATACGTAAACCCCTGGTATTATAGCTAAACCATTAGTATTCCTACCCGATTTTTAAATAATTTCTTGTAAACCTGTCAATTTATTAAAGATTTCTTCAAACCCTTTAGTACAATTCATATCAATTGTTGTTTTTACAATAATACAAGATCGCAACACCTATACTGCTGTACGAATTTGTGATGGCTGTGAGCAGAAAAAGAAGCAGGACTACTGTGTGGTACAGATTTAAAACAGCGACCTATTAAAACAACCGGTCTCCGGTCTAAAACGAGCTACCATATTTAAGAATTAAACTTATTCTTATGAATGAACAACAAATTGAAAAAGTATCACACATTGCCTCCCTCATAGTCAGGAATATGCAGGATAAGCTGACGGTTGATGAGCGACATGAACTGGACGTCTGGCTTCAGGAGCATGGTGATAATTTTTTATTATATGAAGAACTGATGGATGAAGATAAACTGGGCACTGACCTGAATGAGCTGTATACCTATGATCACAACCAGGCCTATGAAAGGTTAGCACACAGGATCTCTCCCCCGCCGCCCCCTGATGTTTCCAGTAAACGGCTATACTTTAGGATCTGGGGCTATATGGTGGCCGCAGTTCTGCTGTTGGTAGCGGGCGGTATAACTTATTTCGCGTTACTAAATAAAACCGTCAAACCCATTCCCAGAGCTTCTGTTGTTGTTGCACAAAAAAAATCACCAGGCGTACAACCCGATAGCAAAAAAGCGGTGTTGATCCTGGCCGATGGCTCAACGGTTGTGCTTAATGAAATGAAAGACGGCAACATTGCCCAACAGGGAAATGTTGTAGTACTTAAAAATAAAAATGGACAGCTGGAATATAAATTATCGGGTTTACCTGCCAATGCGGCCTCGCTTAATACCCTTCGCACACCCCGTGGCGGCGAGTACCAGGTTGTTTTGGAAGATGGTTCCAGAATATGGTTGAATGCTGCTTCTACACTTCAATTCCCTGTACACTTTAATACCAATGAACGCCGCGTTGTGCTTACCGGTGAAGCTTACTTTGAAGTAGCTTCGGCCCTGGCGCCCAAAACAGGTCATAAAAAATCATTTATCGTAAACGTAGACAATATGGAAGTGCAGGCAATAGGCACTTCATTTAATATTTCTGCCTATCAGGAAGACGACCGTTCACAAACAACTGTTGTGGAAGGTTTGGTGAAAGTGAACCGCAATAACAAAACGAATCTGCTGACACCCGGTAAAAAGCTCATTGCATCCGATAGTAACATTACCGTTGAAGAAGCAGATGTAAAAATGGAAACAGCCTGGAAGAACGGAGAATTTGTTTTCCGCAACACTTCCCTGAAAATGGTCATGAACGAATTGGCCCGTTGGTACGATATGGATGTTGTGTACGATGCGGCTGTGCCTTCTTTACATTACAGCGGCGAAATACAACGGGAACAGGATATTACCAAAGCCCTGCAAATGCTTGAATATACAGGTGGCGTCTCTTTCACTATTTCCAAACGGATCATTACTGTTCATCCGGGTAAAAAATAGTTATATCCACGACCATATCATTTTCCGGTACAACATCGCGTGAAATATTTTTGTAGCTTGGGCCATGGCGCGCGGTTTTACTAAACAATCAAAAGCATACATTCCACAAAACAGTGTTAAGCTCGTCAGAGGCGGCAGGGAATATTTTACTGTCCTTGACCAGTTGATCAGGCAGG
>DASUVL010001167.1:0-13760 GCA_036379015.1 Niastella sp. | reverse complement strand
CCCCGCCAATGCCGCACTCGGCGTGAATTTCATGAATGCCATCGCCAGTGGTTTCACCATTTTATTCCTCTTCTGGACCATCACCCATTTTGCCCGCAAACTGGTTAAAAAAGATGGTCTCGACTTAACCCAGCAGCAATTGATCACCATCATGGGTGCCGGTGCTGTTGGCGCCCTGGCCTATACTTTTTCCGATTCTTTCTGGTACAGTGCCGTGGAAGGTGAGGTGTACGCCCTGTCGTCCCTGTTCACCGCCATCGTTTTCTGGGCCATTCTTAAATGGGAACATGAGGTTGACCAGGAAAGCAAAACCGATGGTCATAAATTCTCCCATGCCGACCGTTGGTTGATATTTATTTTTTATATGATGGGATTGTCAATCGGTGTGCACTTGCTGAACCTGTTGACCATTCCTGCCATTGTAATGGTGTATTATTTCAAACGCTATAAAGTTACCCGTTGGGGAACCGTAGCCGCCTTCTTCCTGGGTTGTGTGATCACCGGTCTGGTGCAGGTGGCTATTATTCAATGGTCAATTAAAGGCGCCGGCGAGTTCGACAAGTTCTTTGTAAATAGCCTGGGCACCTCCTTCTTTGTTGGCTTTGGAACTTACTTCGTGCTACTCGGTGCCTTGCTGGTGACGGGTCTCCTGTTCAAAGACGAGCAGATCAGGAAGTTTACCATTTTCCCGGTTTGGTTATCGGCCATTATATTACTGTTCTGTTTCCCCTTTATTCAATCCGGTGCTACGTTCATCCTGTTATTATTAGGACTGGGCGTTCTTATTGCCGTTTGTTATTACGTAAAAAACAATATTATTTCCTTTTTGAAGATCGGACTTTGGTCTACGATCTTCCTCATTCTCGGTTATTCAACTTATTTCACTACCCTGGTGCGGTCATCAGCCAACCCATCGGTAGACATGTATAATGTTGACAACCCGGTGAGTTTGGTTGGTTATCTAAGCCGTGAGCAATACGGAGACTGGCCTGTTTTGTATGGTCCAGACTTTGTTTACCGCTCGCCCTTTGTTACTACCGGCGATCTGTATGTAAAAGGAGAAGACAAATATGTTACTGCCGGAAAAACCCGCAAACAGGATTTTAGCGCCGGGCCATCTGACGATGACAAAGCCGGACTGGCGCAACAACACCCTGAATGGAATGTAGACAAGATAGGGCCGCACATTTTCCCGCGCATGTGGGATAATGGCAATGAACGTAACCAGGAGTATGTATATCGCACTTTTGGCGGTTTAGGCGCCGATGAACAGCCTACGTTCATGAACAACATCCGCTATTTCCTCGATTACCAGTTCCGCTGGATGTACTGGCGCTATTTCATGTGGAATTTTGCCGGTAAACAAAACGACCTGCAGGGCTTTGGTAACCGCCGCGACGGTAACTGGAACAGCGGTATCAATGCGGTAGATAAAATGTTCGGGCATAGTACACCCGCCGAATTGCCTGCAACAGCAGGTTCTGCCAACAAAGCCAATAACAAATTATTCTTCCTGCCATTTTTATTAGGCGTGGCCGGTTTTATATACCATTTAAACCGCAATAAACGCGACTGGCTCATCAACTTCCTGTTATTTTTCTTTACCGGATTGGCCATTGTGGTTTACCTCAACCAATCGGGTCAACAGCCACGTGAACGTGACTATGCGTATGTAGGTTCATTCTATGCATTCGCTGTCTGGATCGGCCTTGGTGTAATTTGGGTAAGAGAGCAATTGAGCCGCTACCTGAAAGGCGCTATGCCTGATTACGTAGCGTTAGGCGCGTGTCTGCTGGCAGTTCCGGTACTCATGGCTTCGCAGGAGTGGGATGATCATGACCGTAGTAAAAAAACGCTGGCCCGTGACATTGGTAAAAACTACCTGGAAAGCTGCGAAAAACAAGGTATCCTGATCTCCTTTGGCGATAACGACACCTATCCGCTGTGGTATTCACAGGAAGTAGAGAATATTCGTCCCGACCTGCGTGTGATCAACTATAGCCTGCTGGGTACCGACTGGTACATCAACGAGCTGCGTTATAAAGTAAATGAAAGTGCTCCCACAGATGTCATCTTCACACCACAACAAATTGAAGGAGATAAAAGAAATGTGGTATTTACCGGTTCTTACCTGAGCCGCGCCAACTACAATGCGCCATTGGCAGGGTACGATCAGAATAAATACTACAACCTGTATGATCTGTTGAAAAATGTAACGGCCAGCGACGATCCAAAATATACAGTGCCGCTGAACGATGAAGACATGGGCAACATTTTACCGGTTAACAAGGTTAGCATTCCGGTTGATGTAGAAATGGTGAAGAAGAATATGCAGCTCAACCCAGGCGACAGTGTTGTAAGTGAACTGAAACTGGATATCAAAAGAAGTTACCTGCAAAAGAACGACCTGGCTGTACTGGCCATCATTGCCGGCAATAAATGGAAACGTCCTATTTACTTTACGAGTACACAAGAGCTGGAAGACCTGGGACTGGAAAAATATGTGCGCATGGAAGGACTCTCCTACCGCCTGGTACCAGTTGAAGGCACCAATGTAGAAATGGATGTGGCGTACAAGAACATCATGGAAAAATTCAGTTACGGCAATGCCAACAAATCTTCTGTTTATTTTGATGAAGAGAACCGTCGTCACATAAACAGCATTCGCCAAACGCATGCGTTTTTGGGAATGGCGCTGGTTGATGCCAATAAAAAAGATTCAGCCCGCAAGGAACTACGCAAATACGATAGCCAGGTGCTGGAAAGCAACGTTCCTTATGGCATGACGAGTAACCGCGGCAACTTCCATAACCGCGTTACCATGACCTACCTGTATGCGGCTTATCGCAGTGGTGATATGGAACTGGCAAAGAAAGTAGGTCAGTCGGTTAAATCGGACCTGGAACAACAAATGAAATATTATCGTTCACTGGGCGATGAAGGCGGGAACAACGAATCACTGGCTATGAATGCCGCCGGTTATTTGAACAATAAAGGCGGTGTTTTGTCAGAAAAACAGGAAGTGTTTGCACAGGATATTGTTTCCTCGTACCAGATGCTGATGCAAATGGCCGATTGGGAAAAACAATATGGCGGCGGAACCGGAGGAGCTGGAAAAAGTGCGTTAGAAAGCGCACCTACTACCCTGCCTGCCCCTGATTCACCTAAAAAGGTAGATACTGCTCAGTAAATAAGTATATATCAATATATCAGAGGAATGCCATCCCGATCGATCGGGATGGCATTCCTGTTTTATGGCGCTTCTCAACAATTCCTTCCCTGCATTGTTGTATCTGTTAACATAAAATTACATGTATCAGCGAATGAATTTTAATGTGTAAATTGGGTTAAACCTTAAAAACAGATTAGCAGTGATAGGACATCATTTCACCAAATACGATCCCCGTCAACAGGGAAAATCGAAATTCGAGCAGTTGTTGGATGTTTTCATGCAACTGCTTACCTATACCAACGGCGACGTAAGCGAGGCTATGAACTGGATGAGCCAGCTCGATAAAGAGTATGAGCTTACAAACGATGAATACGGGATAGGCGATTTCATTGAAGACCTGAAAGAGAAAGGTTATATCCAGGAGAACCAGATAAACGGAGAAATAAAGATCACCTCCAAAACCGAACAAGGCATTCGAAAAAGATCGCTCGAAGAAATATTCGGTAAGCTAAAGAAAACCAAGCAGGGTGACCACCATACGTTTAAACCCGGCTCAGGCGATGAGATCAATCCGGAAACCAGGCCCTTCCAGTTTGGCGACTCCCTGGAGCAGATCGATTTTACCACGTCAATCCTCAATGCACAGATCAATCATGGTATTGAAAGTTTCAGCATGCAGGAAGACGATCTGGCCATTCGCGAAACCGACTTCAAATCGCAGACGTCTACCGTACTGATGATCGATATTTCACACTCGATGATCCTGTATGGCGAAGACCGCATTACACCGGCTAAAAAGGTAGCGATGGCGCTCAGCGAGCTCATCACTACCAAATATCCCAAAGACACACTCGACATTGTGGTATTTGGTAACGATGCCTGGCCGGTTGAAATAAAAGACCTTCCTTATTTACAGGTGGGTCCATATCATACCAATACCGTAGCCGGTTTGGAAATGGCGATGGATATTTTGCGCCGCCGCAAAAATCCCAATAAACAGATCTTTATGATCACCGATGGAAAACCAACCTGTTTAAAGATTGGCAAACGGTATTATAAAAACAGTTTTGGGTTAGACCGTCGTATTACCAACCGTTGTTTGAACCTGGCAGCCCAATGCAAAAAGCTGAAAGTGCCTATTACCACTTTTATGATCGCAACCGATCCTTACCTGCAGCGGTTTGTACAGGAGTTTACCGAAACCAACAGCGGTAAGGCATTCTTTGCCTCGCTCGACCGGCTGGGTGCCTTCATATTCCGTGATTTCGAAAATGGGAAAAGAAAGACCGTATATTAAAACACAGACAGATAACTAATATGAGTATACCAAAAATAAAAACACTGGGAGAACTAAAGAAGAGCGGCTATCAACCAAAATCAGTAAAAGATGAGATCAGAAAAAACCTAATCTGCAAATTACAAAAGAATGAAAGCACCTTTAATGGCATCATCGGTTATGAAGAAACCGTGATCCCTGATGTAGAAAGGGCCCTGCTTTCGCGCCATAACATTTTGTTTCTTGGACTGCGCGGACAGGCGAAAACCCGGATGGCCCGGCAAATGATCCAATTACTCGATGAATATGTGCCGGCCATTGAAGGCAGTGAGATCAACGACGATCCCCTGAATCCTATTTCCCGCCACGCCAAAGATATACTGGCCGAAAAAGGCGATGCCACGCCCATTGTATGGATCCATCGCAGCGAACGGTATGGTGAAAAACTGGCTACGCCCGATGTAAGTGTAGCCGACCTTATTGGCGACATTGATCCCATTAAAGCAGCCAACCTGCGTTTAAACTTTGCCGATGAACGCGTGATCCACTATGGCATCATCCCACGCAGTAACCGCGGCATCTTTGTGATCAATGAAATTCCCGATTTACAGGCCCGCATACAGGTGGCGTTGTTTAATATCCTGGAAGAAGGTGATGTGCAGATACGAGGTTTTAAATTGCGGATGCCACTGGATATTGTATTTGTGTTTACGGCTAATCCGGAAGATTATACAAATCGTGGCTCTATCGTAACGCCATTAAAAGACCGTATCGAAAGTCAGATCCTGACGCACTATCCAAAGACCATTGAAACCGCGCTCTCCATAACCGAGCAGGAAGCCGATATTCTGAATGAGCAAAAAGAAAAAGTAGATATCAGCGACCTGTTAAAACGCCTGATTGAGCAGATCTCATTTGAAGCCCGCGCCAGCGAACTGGTTGATAAGAAAAGTGGTGTATCGGCCCGGTTAAGTATTTCAGCATTTGAAAATGCCATCAGTTCAGCCGAACGCCGTTCCATTTTGAATAAAGAAAATTCAACACAGGTATGGATCAGCGATATGATCGGCCTTATACCTTCTATAACCGGTAAAATTGAACTGGTATACGAAGGCGAACAGGAAGGCCCTTACCAGGTGGCCATGAACCTGTTGGATAAAGCCATCAGAACGCAGTTCATACAATACTTTCCCAATCCGGAAACGCTCAAGAAAAAACGCAATCAGCAGGCGGCCGAAGAAAATCCTTATCGTTCCATATCAACCTGGTTCGATAAAGGCAATTCCTTGAACCTGCTTTTCCATACAAAGGACGCCGATAAAATACAGCAATTGTATAAGGTAGATGGGCTGCATGCGCTGGTGAAAAAGTATTTCAAGCAGGCCAATGAAAATGAAGCCGCCCTGTTAATGGAGTTTGTATTGCACGGACTGGCAGCATTCTCTATGATCAGCAAAAAAATACTGGAAAGCCGTATTGAGTTCAAAGACCTCATGGGGTCAATGCTGGGTAATACCACGTCGCTTAGCGATGAAGAACTTGAAAGCGATGACTTTAATTAATATTGAATATTAAATTTCCAATGTTGAATGTTGAAGTAAATACACGAATTCCGGTAATTCAGCTTTTACTTCAACATTTGACATTCTGTATTCGAATTTTACTTGGACATTTAACATTCAACATTCATTATTCGATATTTTCACGCCCTTCCTTATGAATAAAAACCTCCCGCTTTTTACCAAAGCAATTCTATTATTATCGATTATTTATATATGGCCTTCCTGCCAGAAAAAGGATAATGATCCACCAACGCCTGTTCCCAATACTGACACCACGGTTACACCTACTGATACTACCCCACTAAAAGGATGGATCGTTTCAACGTTTGCCGGAGCAGCGAGTACATTCGGGTATGTAGATGGCAACGCCACGCAAGCCAGGTTCTCATCGCCCAACGACATAACACAGGATATTACAGGTGATTTGTATGTAATGGAACAAATAAATAGAACCATCCGGAAAGTTACCCTGGCTGGCCAGGTGTCTACGCTCGTTAAAGAAGATTCGAGTGCAGGCGTTCTTTTGCGGTATATTGGCTACTTCCTCAGCGATGGGTATGGCCGTTTATATTATCCGTATAATTATACCCATATTCGCACCGTTACCGCCAACTCAGCATCCATATTCGCAGGCAGTACAACTTCGGGTTATCAAGATGGTCAGGATATCAGCGCCCGCTTTAACAATGTTATGTCCATTGCCAGGGATGGCAAAGGCAACCTGTATGTAGCCGATCGCAATGCACAAAACCAATTTGTCCTCCGCAAGATCACATCATCAGGATACGTTTCAACATTGACAATAAACGATCAAACCGGTATTTCATCAAATAGTACTTCCTCGCTCAGCTATCATACGCTTGCTGCAGATTCAGCAGGCATAATATATTTTTCCTCTGGCAGCTTTAACGTGATAAAAAAAGTTGACCCGCAGGGAAATGTAACCGTATTGGCAGGGTCAACCACCACAGGCTTCAAAGATGGAAAAGGCCAGGATGCCCAATTCAACGGGATCGTTGACCTGGATGTTGACCATGCCGGCAACGTGTGGGTTTGTGATGTACGAAATAATGCTATTCGTAAAGTAGCGCCCGATGGCACGGTTACCACCATTGCCGGCAATGGAACGCCCGGTTATGTAAATGGAGAAGGGTCAAAAGCCAGGTTTAATATGCCATGGGGCATAACCATTAATAAAAACGGGACCATGTATATGGTAGAAGCAAACAATCATGCGGTGAGGAAGATCGAATATCGACAATAGATTGAACAGGTGTGCCACACCTGCGAAGAGTGGGCACACCACGAACTCACTTCTTTTGCATGTAGGTTGCCTGCAGGGCCAGTAGTTGCCACTCGTTTCCCTGTTTAATATATGTTCCGGTAATTCGTTCCCACAGATCCCTTACAACGGTTTCGTTGGCTCTTATGATGTTGATATGAGCAACAGCCGTTACAATAGCAACATTATCTATAACTGCTACCTGTTCTTCAGTACTAACAAATACTGGTAATTTTATAGCAGGGTTCATTACAAAGCCTTTGATAAAAGCATCCTTTTGCAGCACATCGGCATTTGCGGTGGTGAATACAAATGCTTCCTGCAGATTGTTTCTTACAGGCGCTTCATTTCTATTTGCTATAGCATCAAAAAATTGTTTGTGAACATTCAAAACCTGTTCTTTTTCCTTGGCTGCGTTCATTGTTGCATTTTTATTTTGTGCGTACATAAAAATCCCCGTTAACAGGATTGTGCCTGTCAATATCATTTTTTTAACCATAAATAATTTGCTTTTTACAGGAGGTAAAATTAGCGGGTGGCTTATGAAAGAATTATAACCTGGGTTATAATCGTGTGTCAGGTTGTATTTTTTGCAGCCGTTTTCTTATCCGGCTAAGCGAGGGTTGTTTGATGCCAAGGTAGGAGGCGATATGGTACAATGGAACTCTTTCAAATATGTGGGGATGGCTTTCCAGTAAATGCAGGTATCGCATTTGCGGTTTATCGAGCAACAGCATTTCATTGCGTACCTGAGCATTAACAAAAGCATTTTCAGTAGCAATGCGTCCGAACCGCTCCCAGTTTTTATTTTCGGTAAACAGGTTTTGCAAATGGTCATACCCGATCAAAAAGATCTCTGCATCCTCCAGCGCCTGAATCCACATTCTGCTGGGAGTTTGCGTTAAAAAACTATGATAGGCTTTCGGCCATTGCCCCTCGAAATAAAAATCGCAATTAATTTCCTCTCCATCAATTACGTAATAGGCGCGAAATAATCCACTTATAACAAAAGCAATATCCTTATACGTTTTCCCTTCTTCCACGAAGTGTTTCCCTTTCTGTATTTTTTTATACCGCAGACCGGGCTTGCATAAATCCCAATCATTGTCCGTGATCTCACTTACCCGGTGAATCGCGTCGCGGATCATATCATAGGAATCTGTCATATTATTATTTGATGCTGTAATTTACATTTCGGAAATAAAAAAGCCCACATGTAATTTTTCAATTAGCATGTGGGCCTAACAGTATTTTTCAAACTCCCCGCAATTGTTAACCCAAACGGCGATGCTTTTATTTTTAAAGTGGATTTACAAAAACAGTTGGCATAATAATAAAGCCGTAGCGATCGCTGCAGCTTTATGTATAAGTAATTATATAATATCTTTTTACTCTTTAACTCCAAGTGTTTTTGTTAATCCGGGAATATACTTATCTAAATATTTTAATTTTGATTTATCATACTCATATAGCTTGTAGTCAATGAACATTGTACCATATGATGTTAACCCAACTATTTTGCTAACAGTTCCTTTATCATAAAACTCAAAGATTAATCTCACATCAAGATTATTATTCTTGATTTTTTTAAGATACTTGCCTTTAACGGTATCCAGTAAAACCTGATCTACACCACTAATAGTAATGCTATCCTTTATAAGGATAGGGGCAACTTCATTTTTAATTAATTCCTTATTAATTTTAACTCTGTACATTGATTTCATATATACAGCATACACATGGACTCTGTCGCCCTTTTGACACAATGCTTTATTTGTCAATATACAACCAATAAAAAGCATGATAATAACCCGATTACGCATACATATACTTAATGATTAAAAAATTATCCTTTCTTCTTTCCTTTGGTTTCTTCCTGAATAATCTGCATTATTTCAAATTGTCGGGCAATACTAGCCGGATAACCAACTTTAGTTTGAGAAGTAGGTCCTTCTGTACTTACCGGAATACCACTGTGATTAGTTCGTACCGGCTGATACAATCTTCTTGCGGCTTTTGTTTCTGTTCCAGTAATTACTCTTTGTTCTTCTTTATTATCATAATATTTAACCTGGGTAGAATTAAGCTTATCTGTTGTCACACCATTATCTTTAGATTAGCCGGGGAAAAGGCAGGTTTACATATGAGCAAACAAGAGCCCATAGCTACGGTAGAAAGCAGGCTTAACCTCATGTGACAGGCTTTAGGGTAATGGTTGAGTTTAGACTTTAAACGTAAAAAAGAAAATTAATAATTAAAATTCAAAATACTTTATTTTTCTTATAAGTGCGCAGTTTCAGACCGTAAGCGTGTTGATTTTGGCTAAAAGCGTGCAAAGAGGGCAATCGGCCCATTCTTTCGATTTGGGCACTGCAATCTGGTCAATCTTAACTGTAATCTGTCAGCTAATGTGTATATATTTTTCTTAAACGTACAACCACAAAACAATTCGGATGCCGGCAGTTGAGACAGGTCGAAAGTAATATAATAGGCAAAATCTCCCCTTATATTTTTATGCACAACAAAACCCGATTGTTTCATTTGCTGATAAGTAAGAGCCATCATTGAGTCTTTACTTTTAGCATTATACGTTGAAGCAGTGATGTTGTATACTATTTTCTCTACAAGTGATGGATAGCCTTTAAAGATGCTGTCTACTTTAAGTTTTATACGTATGGCATTCTTGTTTTCTACCTCAATATCATAAAACTTTTGCCGGTTACTTGAGTATTTGAAATTACTGAGGAGCGCTTCGGGATCAAAATTATCAGTCGGCTTTTCAATCACAGCATACGCACTATCACCAATCATTGACTTAAGATAAGCTTTTGAAACTTCATTATATCCTTCTATAAAATTTGTTTTTTCATCAAAAACGATGTCCCAGTTATATTCCAGCTTAAACCCGTATCGTTCCCAGGCGCAAACCGAACAGGGCTTCTCATGATCGGGGTTGCCATATGTTTGTATAAGGTAAATATGTTTTTTAATATCCCGCTCTGCAATGATCTTTCCCACCTTGTAGTAAATTTTCGGATCGACCTTATGCTTCCAGATGGCGGTCGCTGTGTCATCTGCAATCCGGAGTGCAATTTGTTCTATCGTTTGAGCGACGCCAGTCAATTGCACAAAAAGTAGAATCAATAAAGGGTACAGGTATTTCATTTACTTCCTGTTTGGTAACTAAGATGCATGAAGTGGAATTATCCATATAGAAAGCGGTAAGCAAATCTAAAAGTACACAAACAAAAAAGCACACCTGCAATAAACAACAGGGTGTGCTTCAATTTATTGTTTTATCTGGTTAACCAATGATCAAATCCAGTGCTATTATTAATCATTAATCAAACTTTGGAAAACCGTATTTTTCAAATACCTTTTTTGAGGATTCCACCTTTTTCACAACAAAAGGATCTTTACTATGGTCTCTCACGTTATCGGATATAGTTGTTTTAGATGCTATTCCTTTTTTTGTTTTTTTATTCTTTTTGTTATTGGGCATGATATTGTTATATTCAACTAAATTACTTTTTTCTTTTAACTGTAAATGCCATATAGTTTTTTCCTGAAACTTATTGATTCCAATCAAAAGCAGTAGCAAGACAATGCGAAAAATATCATTGTAAGTGAGAGGATAAAACAGCATTCAACTTATAATACAATCATTGCACTTATAACTGATGCGACTATCGAATTAAAAACAAGCGCTACAGGTCATCTAAAAAAATCTTGAATCTCTACGTTAAGCGCATAAGCCAACTTACTTAAAGTTAGAAATTCAATATTTTGTAACCCATTCTCCATTTTACTGATCTCAGCCATATAGATACCCGAAGCTACCTCTAAATCAACCTGACTCATTTTCTTTTCCTTTCTTATCTCTCGTAAGCGCATTCCAAACTTCTTAAGTTGATCTTCATGAAATTGTTTGAGTTCCTTTTCATTCATTCGGGAAATATGAACATATTTTTAAATAAATTATTTAGGTTATAACCTAAATAATGAATCCTTATTCTTATATTTGATATATCTAAATAATCTAATAATGAATTCCAGTTAAGCTATATATACATTTGCGAACACATAAGTCATTTTAAGCGTGTTTGCTTTAATTCTCGCGGCTGTTGAAAACTACGACCTTTCATGACCACCGCAGAAGTAAGGTAAATCGCTCACGTTTCAGCGTGGGCGTTCTTGCTCGTGGTCTGGGGTGTCGTAGCCCTTCAACAGCGGCAAGGACCAACCCACGCTTCCTTTTTGTGGGTTATCTCGTAATTGCTTTCTTTCCATTTCCTCACCTCTTTAAATGCTTCTGTATGAAAACCCATAATTACCATCCACTCTGGTACAACCAACCTCTCCGCTTAAATGAAGAGCAAACTAACAATCCCAAATTGATCCTGGATGATTTCTTTGAATGCTACCATCTGAATGACGTCCGCGAAATTATGTGGCAATGGTTAACAGCGGTCATTTCCTGTCCGTGTAGTAACCCCAATGACCACCATGAGCGTAGCAATAATATGTATTTCTATGAACAAATGGAGTCGCTGGTGGAAGCAGCCTGGATTATAAACCGGAGTACCGGCAAAGTTCCTAACCCTGACAGACAAGTACTACCTGAAAAAGAAATCAACGAAGGGAAAGATACAACCGTGAAAGTCGATCAAGCTGACCGGTTCTCAAAACCTGCCCGGCTTATTGAAAAAGTCACTACTGAACCGGCTGCGGTAATTGTGGAAGTGTTTTCGGGAGTCACATTTAATGATCTTCATGAATATTTATTGCCTACCTGGTTGCGGGTAGCGGTCATCAATACGCAAAGCCCTTATTCTGCGGGTAACGGCAGGGAGACTCTTTACGAATTTTATGAGCAGTTATTGTCGTTTGTGGAAGCGCTGTATGTTACCTCGGAAATTACACAAGAGAACAGATCAACTTATTCAATTACTGATCAGGCGGTCGCCCCCACCCCGGGCATCAATCAGTTTTTTCAGCAATTCTCCATTGATTACGTCCGACGCGAACTATGCGACTTCCTTGAAGCTGGTATCGGCTATGAAGGCAACTACCCCAATGGCTTCACGCCCTGGCAAGCATGGATGACCTATAATCACCTCCAATGCCTTATTGAAGCTGCTTACCAGTTGTATATCAATCAGCAAATGGCACCTGTTCAAAATGCTTTAGCCAAGGTGTACAACTAACACTACCTCATTTCGCATTGCTCAACCACCTCCCTGAATAGAATAGCCGGAAAGCATTAAAACAGATCACTCCTTATTTCAGCATCGATTGATGCCAGGTTCCTTATAATGCAATCCCTTACTTATTCTTAAAATAATGCCTTCTAACTGAAACACCTGTTTATAGTTAGGAGGCATTTTGTGCCAACACACATGAGCTTTCATTTGCGTCTATATTTACACATACAATTTTATACTCCCACCTACGCCCAAAATGCACCCTCTGGGACTCGACATATTTTAAATACAAATGATTACCACCATTTTATTTAATAGGGGTGACTGTTTTTACAGATTATTTCACCCTATTTCCGTACGAAAACCATACGTTTTCAGATTATTTTACCTCATTTCCGTACGGAAACCATACGTTTTCAGATTATTTTACCCCATTTCCGTACGAAAACCATACGTTACCAGATTATTTTACCCCATTTCTGTACGGAAACCATACGTTACCAGATTATTTTACCCCATTTCCGTACGGAAACCATATTACCAGATTATTTTACCCCATTTCCATATTGAAAAGTTGCTGTAACACCGACCTTACCTCCACCTATAATAATCCTGTTTAGCATGCTTTGACTTACATCCAATCGCACAGAAGATAGACTAACGAATGCCTCTCCAGGACGACTAAAACCATTTTAAAAACGCGAAAAACGCGAAAAGCGCGGATTACGCGGAAAATTTGGATTTCGCCTTTTTCCACTATTATATTTGTATAGAACAAACGCACCTGGATGATCAACCGCTTTCACTGTTCACTACGTAGAAAAAGGATCCAACAGTAAAAGAAGTTACAACCAAGCGTTTCGTTGTTCCACTTTGTATTGGCCAATACAAATCTCCGTCCGGGCCTTATTTCACCGATTATCCAAGACTGTATGTCATTATAGCTGCAAGGCATTTATGCTCAGCTATATCGCCGGAATCCCGACTAGTCGGGAGTATCAGGCCAAGATATGCGTCAAGGTTACGATAAGTAGCATAGTTCGAAAACCGATTTAATAATTTTTAAAACTCATAAAAATGAAACCAATTACAGCAAAGTTCACAAAACGCGAAAGTGAACTATCAACAATAAGCGAACGCGTTGAAGAAAAAATGGAAAACAATCCAGGTTTTCCCAATCCACCCGCAGCCCTGGGGGAGCTAAAAAAACTGCGGCCTGAATTTCAGACAGCACGTGCGAACGCCAAGGGACGCGACAAGGAAA
>DASUVL010001166.1:0-2063 GCA_036379015.1 Niastella sp. | reverse complement strand
AATGGTCATGGCAGTAAACACCGATTCAGAACCATCGCTCAGCAATGCTTTTACTTCCAACAAATGCTCGCGGGTACTGCGATATACCACAGAGTTGGAACCACAGGAATTATTACCTACCATACCACCGATCATGGCCCTGTTGGCAGTGGAGGTTTCGGGGCCGAAGTAAAGACCATGCGGCTTCAGGAACATATTCAACTCATCACGAATAACACCTGGTTGAACCCGTACCCATTTTTCGGCAGCGTTAAACTCCAGTATCTGTGTAAAGTTTTTGGAAACATCTACCACAATGCCATTGCCTACCACCTGACCGGCCAGGGATGTACCTGCCGTTCGCGGTATCAGCGACGTTTTATGCGTATGAGCGAATGTGATCAGCTTCTTAATATCATCCACATTTCGCGGTATGGCTACAGCCAGGGGCATTTCGCGATAGGCCGAAGCATCGGTGGCGTACAGTACCCGCATGGTTTTATCAAAATACAATTCACCTTCCAGGTCCTTAGCCAACTGCTGTAAAGAATTGTTCATGAATCTTTCTCCTTTGATTGCGCCGGCGCGGCGGCGCGGCGCGCAAATTTACTGGCTTTACGGGTGGTTTGACGCACCCCGGTAAAATATTAGATATTTTTCAAAAATTATCTGCCTGGTGTTCAATTGATTAAGAAAAACAGCCGTGCCATCAGCTTCAATAATTACAGCTTACCTGTCCCAAACCCCTGCTTTTTATGCTGTTAACTGTATATATTAATAAAGCTTCCTGCTAATGCATCGGGTACTATGCCTGACGTACCGCCGGCACCTGCCCATCGCCTGGTATCGCCAATGATCCTTTGCAAAACCAGGGTCAACTCATTTCTTTTTACTGGCCGCATTTACCGGCAAAAAATCCATTATCCACAGCCTCCCTATTATCGTAACCTTGTATTACAACCGAAAATATCCTTTAGTTTACTTCGTTCGGTTCACAAAAAAGATTAATATGTGAATTGCTGGGGGCAAAATTGAAATTAATTTCATTAAACCAGGGCTTTCATTAATGACATTAATTAAATTGTACGCATATAAACCACAGGCGTATTCCAACAGGGAAATTAACAGTGTATCAGACACTAATCTGAGCTGGAAGGATAATATCACCACTCCAATAGATCCGCTTGCGAATCATTGGACCTGATTGCATTGCAAGAGCAAAAGGCCGAAAACATTCAGCATATCTACAACACAGCCTTTTGTTTTCTTGTCATGACAACAGTTTACCGGATTTTATTATGTATTACCAACCAGTATCAGGGAAATACAATATCACAGGTATACACATCAGCAATAAACATCTAACCGAATAATGGTAAAACATGCTGTTTTTCTACTCTGGTTTGCGGCCATATTAAACCCGGGAAAGGCGCAAAACAATATAAATGTCCCTGCCGATTCACCCACCATTGTAAAGGCCGGCGATGTTTATAATCCTTTTATCTATAAACAATCACGGTTGTATAATGGAATAGAACACCTGGGGTATTCCATAAGAATAAAAGGGCATGCCTATTTTCTGGAGAAAGAGCTACAAGCGGGGTCCATCGTGTATGATGAACTGGAGTTTGTGAATGTGCCTATGCTATACGATCTATTAAAAGATCAGGTAGTAGTACTACACTCGAATGGTTTTAGTAGAGTAGGATTGGTGTCAGAAAAAGTAAAAGAGTTTACCCTGCTCAACCATCACTTCATTCGCCTAGAGGCCGATAGCCTTGCGGGGAGGCTCATATTTACCGGGTTCTATGATGAGTTATATACAGGAAAGTTATCGGTGCTGGCTAAAAGAATAAAATTTATTGAAGAAACGATAAAAGACGAACTGTTACGGGATTTTATTCAACAGAATTATTTCTATATAAAAAAAGAGGGTGTGTATTATGCCGTCAAAAATTACAAAGGATTAATAAAGGTATTAAAAGATAAAGCCCCGGCGGTAAAACAATACCTGCGTAAAAACAGGATCAAATTCAGAAAAGGGCCTGAAAATGCCATTGTAAAAGCGACTGCCTATTACGATT
>DASUVL010001165.1:0-4273 GCA_036379015.1 Niastella sp. | reverse complement strand
TTTCCTTGTCGCGTCCCTTGGCGTTCGCACGTGCTGTCTGAAATTCAGGCCGCAGTTTTTTTAGCTCCCCCAGGGCTGCGGGTGGATTGGGAAAACCTGGATTGTTTTCCATTTTTTCTTCAACGCGTTCGCTTATTGTTGGAAGTTCACTTTCGCGTTTTGAGAACTTTGCTGTAATTGGTTTCATTTTTATGAGTTTTAAAAATTATTAAATCGGTTTTCGAACTACGCTACTTATCGTAACCTTGACGCATATCTTGGCCTGATACTCCCGACTAGTCGGGATTCCGATGATATAGCTGGGCGAAAATGCCTTGCAGCTATTATGACATACAGTCTTGGATAGTCGGTGAAATAAGGCCCGGATGGGATTTGTATTGGCCAATACAAAGTGGATCAACGAAACGGCTGGTTGTAACTTCCTTTACTGTTGGATCCTTTTTCTACGTAGTGAACAGTGAAAGCGGTTATTCATCCAGGTGCGTTTGTTCTATACAAATATAATAGTGGTAAAAGGCGAAATCCAAATTTTCCGCGTAATCCGCGTAATCCGCGCTTTTCGCGTTTTTCGCGTTTTTAAAATGGTTTTAGCATATTTTGGAGAGTCATTCGCCTCCCTATTTCTGTGCGATTGGATGTAAGTCAAAGCATGCTAAACAGGATTATTATAGATGGAGGTAAGGTCGGTGTTACAGCAACTTTTCCATACGGAAACGGGGTAAAATAATCTGGTAACGTATAGTTTCCGTACGGAAATGGGTTAAAATAATCTGGTAACGTATGGTTTCCGTACAGAAATGGGTTAAAATAATCTGGTATCGTATGGTTTCCGTACGGAAACGGGGTAAAATAATCTGGTAACGTATGGTTTCCGTACGGAAATGGGTTAAAATAATCTGGAAATGAGGTAAAATAATCTGGTAAAACAAGGGCTCCTAAAAAATAAAATAATGGTAATCATTTGTTTTTGCAATATATCGGGTCCATTTTAAGGGTATAAAATATTATGTGTGAATGAGAAGTAAGGTTATTAAAAGCGGCACCCGTTTTAAAAGATAGTTAAACGCAAAACAAAGCTCATGTGCGTTAATACAAAATGCCTCCTAACTGCAAACAGGTGTTTCAGCTAGAAGGCATTATTTTTAAGTATAAGTAAGGGATCGCGTTATAAGGAACCTGGCAAATCGGTGCTGAAATCAGGTTCGAAGTGTTTTAATGCTTCCGTGTATCTTCTTCAGGGAATCCGTCGCATCCTGAAGTGCTTTTTTCTCTGTCATTATTATTAAATGGCTATTTTTTAGGTCAATAAGAATTTGATATTAATCAACCTGTTTCGATTAGTGCTAACGGCTATTATAATTGTTTACATAATATATATCTAACGGTAAAAGTATTTGTGTTGTAAATAATTAAATATTCCGTATGACCGAAAAACAAAATGTCGAATATAAAATTTCATGGCGCGATGAATATCTTAAGTGGATATGTGGTTTTGCCAATGCGCAAGGTGGTAAAATGTTTATAGGTGTAAACGATAATGGTGACGTCGCCGGATTACATGATGCGGCTAAGTTGTTGGAGGATATACCTAATAAAGTAAAAGATATTCTGGGAATAATGGTAGACGTTAATTTGCAGGGTGAAAATGGTACAGAATACCTGGAAGTTAATGTAGACCCTTATCCATATCCAATTAGTTACAAAGGACAATATCATTATAGAAGTGGAAGTACAAAGCAAGAGCTTAAAGGCGCTGCGCTGGATACATTTCTGTTAAAAAAACAGGGTAAGCGGTGGGACGGCGTCCCTGTACCGAAAGTGTCTGTACCGTCGGTGAAAACGTCGGTGAAAACGTCGGTGAAAACGTCGGTGAAAATATTAGAATTGGTAAAAGCTAATCCGGAAATTGCAATGCCTGAGTTAGCTGCCATTGTTGGGATCTCTAAACGTTCAATTGAGCGGAATATTCAAAAGCTGCAAAAGGAAAACTTATTAAAAAGGATCGGTGCCGATAAGGGAGGCCGTTGGGAAGTAGTGGATTGAAATGGCGGGTCGGGATAACGTCGGGAGAATGGCGGTAATGGCGGTATAAATGGCGGTGTAAGTGGCGGTGTAAACGTCATCCTCAAATAACTTTGGCTGATTATAGGAGAAATTTAGGCGTACCCATGTTAAGCGGCCCCTTGTCGGGCCAGGGACCGTCGGGTATAGTTAGTTCGGTATGTGGCCAGGCAATCCACTGGTTGCGTGGCATAGCAGCCGCCGTAGTAAGATTTTGCAGTATAATAGGAAGGTCTTCCATCCGCCACACATCTTCATTCAAATCATTTTCCTGACCTGCCGAGGCCGCCATGGCTTCCTGACCAGTTCGCGATAACACGACTGTTGAACACGGCGGGCTCCAGCACCCCAGACCCCCAAACACTGCCTGCAGTCTTGCCGCCACTTCAATCCCTCCAACCGAATCCATAGTCACTGCACAGGCAACCGGCTTGCCAAAAAAAGCAGGTGTATTTTCAAAAGCAGTTGTCACTTCTACAAAACGTTGTAATAGCGAACTCCAGTTATTCCAGTATACACCGGTCACCACCAGAAAACCATCACAACCTGCCAACAGATCATACACCTCCCGTATCGTTGGTTGCGGATCGGTAAGCGTTAGCAGCGTCGCCTGTTGCCGAAGGTCGTTCATCAGCACATGTGCTGCCTGCTTTACTACTGCTCCCGAATTACCTTCAGCTCCACGAAGTGAGCCATTGATGATCAGGATGTTTTTTTCTGTAGATGTCATAATATTCTGCACTAAGAAGCCTCAAATTAATCCTGTTTATCGATATCCCAGCTTTATCTTATTGTTTTTATTCAGTATTGTTCCTCTAGAATAAATAAATAAGGTATAAAAAAGAGGGAAAGCCTGATTCGATCCCGTTCATCACACTACTGCAAATGGCCGGAACAGTTACTTATATTTATTTATAAGAGTTGTTATTAAAATATGGACGGTGAGTATTTATACCATGTACTAATGGTCAATAAAACGAAAAGCATAAGTAAATTATCTTGATAACGATTATTAACATAATGCACAACGTTAGTGTTTTTTGGTTCGGCGCGCCAATTATTTTAATAAATATTTAATTCTTGTTAACGGATAAAAATTTATTTCACAGAGTATTTCTGGAATGGTTAAACGTAGTATCTTCACACAAGATTTATTTTAACCAAAAACTTTATTTTATGAACCTATCCTTCTCACCCATTTCATCGCTTGTACGATGTTGTCCTTTCTCCCATCTTAAATAATTTTTTAATCGTCTGCATTCGCCGGCAAGGCTTGCCATGCCGGATACGTAAACATTTTTTAATGTTTTTCGATAACGCTCGCTGCGTGTTCGCAGGCGTGGTGGGTTGTTATTGAAATGACAATAGATATTATTGGTACGCCGGCGGGACGCCGTTGGCCAGCCAGTTTATTCTTTCATAATAAACCTTTCTACAATGAAAAAAATCATGTTAATGATGGTCATCGCACTGGTGTCGATGACTTCTTTCCGTGCTGCCGCGCAGCCGCCTACACAAGCATTTGGCGTTAATTTTAGTGGATGGACTTCATCTCCGGCCGGTTATGGAGTTGAGATCAAGAGTCTCAATATTGGAATCTCTACCTCTCAACCACCGGGCCTGTTTCTTCCACCTGCCACATTTACCAATACGGGAAACTTTGCGCAACCACAGGGTTTATTCATCCTGGGTGGCTTTTGGGTTGCACCAAGCCTGGCTACGCCGCTGACGATCAGTATTGGACCCGGTTATACAGCGAGGGTGAAAAATATATGGCCCGAAGCTTCCACTACTGTAAGATTATCTGTTAGGATTGCTAATCCAAATGGTTCAGGTAATCCTACGGTAATCTATGGCCCTCCTGTTACCATAGCTGCCCAGGCCGAGGCCATCCTAACGGTTCCTACGTTTGCTGCCACTTTTACAAGTTCACCGCTGCCGACCCTTTATGATGATCCGAACTACCGGGTGCCGATAGCTATACATATTTTGAACTAATTCAATTTAATAACAGGACCGGCTGGACGCAACCGGCCCTGTTAATCTTTCCTGTATGGTGAATGCTGTTAGATATATACTTTTGTTTATTCCCTTTCTGCTGCTGGCAGAAGGGGCTTTCGCACAGCAGGATGGAAGGATTATGGGACATTTGAGAGATACAGTTGGTCATGAGCAATTAAAGGGCGCCATGATAACGGTGACCAACACATCA
>DASUVL010001164.1:0-2775 GCA_036379015.1 Niastella sp. | reverse complement strand
TGCTGGGTCACCTCACTGTTCCGGCCAATGTAGAGCTAAAGGGTGCCAATGATGTGAGCACGGCCCCTACCGGTCCAGGCAGTGTGTTGGAAGTATATGCCGATCAGGGAAATGCCGCAGGTACTCCGTTTCTCAGATTAAGTGCAGGTAGCGGCATCCGCGGGCTTGTTATCAATTATCCGCAGCAGGTGGGCAGCCTGGTTCCCAATTTTTACGCATACCCCTATGCGATCCAGGGGCTCGGCAGCAATGTGTATATTATTAATACCGGCATTCGCGCCTGCTATAATGGCGTTGATCTTTTCACGAACAAATGCGATAACCATTACGTTGATTTCCTGGCAGGGCAGGTATTTCATAATGCAGTACGCGTAGGCGGTGGTTCAACAGACGGTAAGATCTATAACCTGCACTTCAACACCATCTATTATTCCAATGGTTCAGAAAGCAAATTCGGTTCCTGGCCCAATTCTCCCACCAACAACGGTGATCCACAGGTATATGCATACGATTATAATAATGTTAGTTGGATGGAACTGGGCAACTGCCGGAATGAGACGCTGTACAACGATTTCATATATGGCGCTAATTACGGGCTGCGGCTCCTTTCCGAGGGAGCCGGCGCGTCGGGTGTTAGTCTGGGGCTGGGCCTTGACGGGACCCGGCATGGCATTGGCTTTGAAGGAATGAGCGCCGACGGGTTTCATTTCATTAATTCGCAGATCGTTTCTCTGAATGACAGCGTAAATAATTACATTGTTACAAACCCCGGATTTACAGGAACGGCTAATTTTTACAGTGCCGATTTCTGGGGCAATCCATATAACGGACTTTCCCTGAACGGAGGCACGCTTCACTTTCAGACAGCCAATTTCAATCAGCCGGGGCAACTGCGCTGGGCCAATATACAGTCGGGGTCTGTCGACCTGCATAATGCATGGGTGTGGCCAACCGGGAGCATCCTTAATACGGGGGCAGAGTCCCATCTCTCAGCGCGGTCCTCCATTTTTGATAGCACGGCTATTCGTCCTGCCAATGCTGCCTTATGGCGAAATAACGTTGGCAATAGCTGGCAGGTTTCTATCGCGGGCGCTTTAGACCGGAAAAGATGGACTGCTTCAGCATCCGCCAACAGCAGCAACGCTCAGAATGCGCTTGACAGCAATGCCACTACCCGTTGGTCAACGAACACATCACAAACAGCCGGTCAATACTTCATCTTTGATATGAAGACGATCAATACTATACATCAGATTGTATTGGATGCTACGCAAAGCCCCGGCGACGATCCTGTAGGGTATAGTGTGTATGTTTCCAGCGACAGTACCACGTGGACAGGACCGGTAGCTGCTGACGCCGGCATGCCGGGGATGACGCTGATCTTGTTCCCTGACCAGGTTGGCCGGTATGTAAAGATCGTTCAAACAGGTTCCAAAGGCAACTATTGGTCGATCCATGAATGCTATGTATGGGGAACGGTTAATGCGCCATATAACGGCAAGCCTGCCACGATTCCCGGAATCATTGAAGCAGAGAACTATGACAGCGGTGGACCGGGTATAGCTTATTCCGATACAGACCCTGCGAACAATGGCTCACAATATCGCATTGGGGAAGGAGTAGACGTTGAAAATTGTGGCGAAGGAGGATATAATGTTGGCTGGACGGCCGCCAATGAATGGATGAAATATACCGTTAATGTTACCACGCCGGGAATATATACCATACAGGCCCGCGTATCATCGCCCGGTGGCGGTAAACAATTTTATATTGAAATGAATGGCGTTAATATTTCCGGCACGATCACAGTTCCTGCTACCGGCGATTGGCAGGCGTACCAATCCGTTAATGTAACAACGCCGGCCCTGCAAAAAGGCGTACAAACAATGCGTATTGTGGAATTAACGGACGGTTTCAACATCAATTATATAAATTTCGTTAGCGGAGGATCCCTTGCAGCCCAAATGGCCACAGATGCAGTAGTTACAGCTGTCCCGCGCGTACGCGGGATGATTGTTTTTCCCAACCCGGTAGTTGGCCGGCAGATCAATGTGCAACTGGTTAATCAGCCTGCTGGTAAATACCACGTACGCCTGGTCAATAATACTGGTCAGTTGGTGTATGCAACCGATATTTCGGTTAACAATAACAATCAAACGCTTGTCATTACACCGAACCGCAAACTGACATCGGGAAACTATATACTTGAGCTTACCATACCGAAAGGAAAACCGGCCATTCGGAAGGTAGTGATACCCTGATGCATATTTAAGTGATCAGAGGCTTGAGTGTATAAATTAAACGAGGAAAGCTCCGAAGATTCGGAGCTTTCCTTTTTTTTCGTCCTCATTGGGACAACCTTTACTCTATTATACACTAAGCCTATTTAACAATAATCACCTTTTTGCTTTTCGATTTGCCGGTTGCGCTGAGACGAATGGTTATATTGTAAATCCCGGCTTTTAAACCACTCGTAGGCATGGTAAGGCGGTTGAGGCCCTGCTGCAATACCACTGAACGTTGCTGCGCCACATTGCCATAGTTGCTGGTTATCACAATGCTGGCTGGTTGCGATACATCATCCAGCGTATATTCAATAATAATTGAGCTTCCGGTAACGGGATTAGGGGTTACTTTCAATGCCCCATCGGCATCGGGTATACGATCATCCCCATCGGTGCTTTCTTCTTTTTCTTCATATTCAGTAGTGGTTGCAACCGAAGCAGGCGTTTGAATAGTTATACCGTTGGGTTTGTAGTAGTGATTTAAGATCCA
>DASUVL010001163.1:0-3030 GCA_036379015.1 Niastella sp. | reverse complement strand
CGGCGGTATTATCATCCAATGATTCGTAGCCATCTGCATCACCGGCCACTGTACCGAGTTTCAACGTTTGCGATTGGATGGCGGAAGGCAACGGCGGCAGGTAATTACAACCATTGTTAATACTATAGGTCAACTCATGTTGAACAGTGCCGTAAGTAGCCGGCAGATCACCCCGGTCAATAGGGGCCATAACGCCAAATGCCACTGCCATACCACCAGTTGAGCGATGGTCCATTATCACATCAACCGATAAAGATCCGGTAGTTGTGGTAGTAGCCATAATAGGGTTTTGTCCATACGGAGTAGTGCCCCCGCCATACGTATCGGATATTGATACGGTTGGCGTGTTGCAACCTGTTACCGGATTGGTGACCTGTAAAGAGTTTCTGAAAAAATCAACGGTCTGCCAGTTGCTGCCATTGGTTGTTAGGGTTGTAACTTCCGTCGTAATACTGGCTTCGGCATCAGCCCCAATAAATGTACAGGGCGCCGGCATTCCGGCACGCGTAGCTGTTACCTGCATAGTAAAAGAGCAACTGTAAATTCCGGTTGTAGTATGACGTAATGCCGGCTTTATAGCCGGATCGGTAAAATTATATAAAAAATGCAGCACAGCGCCAACCCAGTTATTCATTACATTGGGCACAGGAACAGGCGATGTTACATTGGAAAAGGTTACGGTAACCGTTAAGCCATCGGTTGTTGTAAATGTCTTTGATGCACCGTTTGCCATGTTCAGGCCTGCCCAGTCGAACCACCAGATCTCATTCCGGAGTGATCCTGCACCAGCCGTAGCATATTGAGCAAATGAAAAATGATGAACATATAGAACAAAAATAACAAGGGAGAATGTCTTTTTCAAAGGATTGGTTATTGGCGTTTATGGGTATATGATACGTGCTGCCAAAATAATAAATAATTGAAAGGAAGGTTTATGATTCTTATTTAATCCTTTCATGTACCTGGTAAAATAAGATGGTTATGTAACCCGTAAAGAATTGTTGTTATATAAAGACGGTGATAAAAAAGCAATCCCCCGCGATTAAGCAGGATGTGGATGTCCGGGAGACAAAAGCATTTTCATTTATGATCTTTTGATTTGATTAACTTGCCACCTAAACAACTGCCTTAATTAGTAAATACCGATTGCAACCGGCGAACCCGGAACTTATTTTAATAGTATGAAAAATAAATATTTTCTTCTACTTACCCTGGCACTCATCTTCTCCGTTAGCATAAGGACATCAGCGCAAAACAAAAACATACTTCCTGATTGGGCCTTTGGCGGCTTTGTGAGGCCTCCTGGCGTAAACCCGGTTATCTCACCAGACTCGGGCAGTAGCTTTCGGGACCCAATGACTAACGCTGAGGTTCCCTGGGAATCTAATGATACTTTCAACCCGGCAGCTATTGTGAAGGATGATAAAATAGTTGTACTATATAGGGCGGAGGACAAAAGCGGAATAAAAATTGGCAAACGTACCTCACGTTTGGGTTATGCTATAAGTACTGATGGTATACATTTTACCCGCAAAAGGGAACCCGTGCTTTACCCAAACAACGATGACCAAAAGGAATTTGAATGGCCCGGAGGATGTGAAGATCCGCGGGCGGCCGTGACTGAAGATGGAACATATGTAATTTTCTATACACAATGGAATCGCAAAGTACCTCGCCTGGGCGCCGCTACTTCAAAAGACCTTGTACACTGGACAAAGCATGGCCCCATATTTCAGGATGCCTACAATGGTAAGTTTCTGAATATCCCTACCAAGTCAGCATCCGTATTAACACAAATCAAAAAGAATAAACAGGTTATAGCTAAACTAAACGGCCAATACTTCATGTACTGGGGTGAAAGGAATGTATACTGTGCGACATCGACTAACCTGGTTGACTGGACGCCATTAGTAGACGCACAGGGAAAACTATTAATATTGGCATCACCACGAAAAGGCTTTTTCGATAGCGATATGACGGAATGCGGTCCGCCTGCTGTACTAACTAAAAAAGGTATTGTTCTGCTTTATAATGGCAGAAACCGTTCGGATGAACAGGGAGATAAACATTTTTACGGAGGCTCATATAGCGCAGGCCAGATGTTGTTTGACATAGCAAACCCAACAAAATTAATTGCACGGCTGGATCTCCCTTTTTTCAGACCGATGGAGCCATTTGAGAAGAAAGGACAGTACACCAGTGGAACCGTGTTTATAGAAGGTTTGACATGGTTTAAACAAAAATGGTATTTGTATTATGGTTGCGCAGATTCAAAAGTGGGTGTGGCCATATACGATCCATCAAAGCGGGTTGACCCGGATCCGATTGACAGTATAAGCGAATAGAGGTTGAAGAAGACGAAACTTCTGATTTTAAAAAGCGGGTTATGATATTTACAGGGGACCAAAAATCCTTTGAATTTCTTCTTCAATACAAAACAACAAAATAAAGAAAATGAAACAAAGAAACCTATCAGAATTAACAGATCAAGAATTGTTACAAGAAGCAAAAAAAATGAAATCAACTTCCATAGCTAATGCTCTATTAATTTGATTTCTTATAGGAATTGTATTTTACAGCATTATGAAAAACAGTTTAGGATTTCTTACACTGATCCCTTTGTTTTTTGCATATAAATTAATTAATAAGTCGAAATATAATAATCAAGAATTAGAAAATCTTTTAAAAGAGCGAAATTTAAAATAAACAATGGTTCAAAATTGCATTTGCAGTACTTGAACCCTTGCCCCCGGATATTATTGAAAATCTTCAAAAATCCAGCGGCGGCAACTGGACACCATCTATACAAGATTATTTTGGCAAACAGATCATTAAGGATATTATCACAACGCGCTTTGATATTGCAGGCTGATAGATCTTTCCTTTTGAAGTTTTTTATTTCCGACCCTAAAATGTGGAGTCAAACAGCAAACCCCATGTGCTACCGAAACCGAACCTTACAATTGTTGCTGCTAGGCCTTCCAATTATCGGGCGTTTTTTTTGTTGTAGGCTTGTCAATACGTAAAGTA
>DASUVL010001162.1:0-7671 GCA_036379015.1 Niastella sp. | reverse complement strand
TTTCCTTTCGGTCGGCAGTTAATTTTATTGTTGCGCCATCACCGGAAGTTTGCAGTATGGTTGATTCAATTTCTTTTTCATTTTCTACAGCAACCGCTTTTAGCACACCCGGTGAATAGGGTACGGCAAATGTTGCTTTATGCTCCTGTTCAAGGGTGGTTGCCTTTTCGCCAATAAGTTTGTTATTCAGGTAAAGTCGCACTTTGGGATAGGTTGAATAAACTTCTACCTGAACAGTCTTCCCCTCAAATCCTGGCCACGTCCAGCTTTCCCAGGTTGGCCAAACCGACCACCATGTTCCTTTAATTTCAAGGGGTTCCTGTTCGGGTTCACGAACAGCCATGTAGAGCTTCTCCTTATTATTATACAGCATGCTCCTGTAATGTGATACAGGCTTTCTCCATCCAATCAAATCAATATCGCCGCAGTATGCTCCATGCCAGGGGAAAAAATCATGCTCCCAGTGTTGCCCGGGTACTTCACCCGAATAATAATAACGGCCTATCCCCGATTCGCCCAAATAATCTATGGCTGTCCACACAAAATCTCCAATGATATAACTATTGTTTTGTACCAGCTTCCAATTGGCAAAAGCGTCGTTCGGATACGACTCTGTTTGAACAATAATACGGGAAGGAACTCTTTGATGGTCAGCGGGCGCACTAAACAAGTGATAATTATAACCGGCAACACCATGTGCCGCCATAAGCTTATCAAAATTTGACCATTCCTTGCCATTATCTACGATAGCTGAAGTAACCGGACGGGTAGTATCTGTTTTCTTAAGCGCATTTGCCAGCATATTGGCGGTTTCTACAGCCGCAGGTTCGCCCCGCTCTACAATTTCATTACCTATACTCCACATAATAATAGAAGGATGATTTAGGTCGCGTAAAACCATTTTTTCCAAATCGCGTTTCCACCATTGGTCAAAATGTACAGCATAATCGTATTTGGTTTTCCCTGCTTTCCAACAATCAAATACCTCATCCATTACCAGCAACCCTAATTTATCGCAGGCGTTCAGAAATGCCTCGGAAGGCGGATTGTGAGAAGTTCTTACCGCATTGAAACCGGCTGCTTTTAACAACTCAACTTTCCGTTCTTCGGCACGGTCAAAAGCAACAGCGCCCAGGCAACCATTATCATGATGCGCACAGCCACCGTTTATTTTCACTGTTTTGCCATTAAGCTGAAAACCTTTGTCAACAGTATATTTTATGGAACGAATACCGAAACCGGTTTTAGTGTCGTCAATTACCTGCCTGTCTTTTGTTACCTGAACCTGGGCCACATATAAATCGGGCGATTCCGGTGACCAAAGCAAAGGGTTTGATACTTGTATAGCCTGTGTAATTTCCTTTTCGCTGTTGGCGGGCAATGCTATCTTAACCTGATCACTACCCGCACTTTTAGCATTTTTATCCCAAAGGAGCGTTTTAACGACAATACGTTGGGTTGAAGACATTTCGTTTTTCACCAATGTTTTTACCTGAACCGTAGCCTTTTTTGAAGTAATGGCCGGTGTTGTAATGGCTACACCCCAATGTGCCACATGCACCCGATCGGTAACCGTCATCCAAACATGGCGATAGATACCCGAACCGCTATACCACCGGCTGTTTATCTGTTGAGCATTGTTCACCCTTACTGCTATCACATTTTCTTTACCAAACTCCAGATACGGCGAAAGATCATAACTAAATGAGGAATAGCCATAAGGATACACCCCAAGGGATCTTCCATTGATAAACACTTCGGAGTTCATGTAAACGCCTTCGAAATAAACAGCAACGTTCCTGTGCTTCCATGCGGTGGGAACTTTAAAGCTTTTCCTGTACCAGCCTATCCCTGCAGGAAAGTATCCGCCTGCATTTCCTGTTGGATTTTTAGGGTTTATTTTCCCCTCGATACTCCAGTCATGCGGTAAATCGAGATGGCGCCAATGCACATCATTGAAATTCGTTGAGCTGGCAGCAGCGGTATCTCCCAAAAAGAATTTCCAATCCCCATCAAATAACTGCTTTCGTTCTAAATCCCTGGCGCGTTCTTCTGAACTCAGTTGAGGGTTTTGAAAAGGATGCTGCTGTGCCAATAAGTCATTAAAAGTAACAGCACAGAAGTAGCTAAGCAGTAGCAGATATCTTTTCATATACAGCAATCTTTGATCTACAATTCTCGCTGTAAATCTATTGCTGTTCCAAGGGAAACAGGGGATTCAAATGGTGCATATTGCGGCATGAAATGGTGCAGGAATTGATTTTCCGCCGGTATGCTATTCTGGTGATGCACTGTTAAAATAACAGTTAAAATTGATCGGCGAATTGGTAACTGCGCAAAAAAAAGACCCGCCGAAAGCTTTAATACTGTCCGGTCGGGCCACAACTGTCCACCTGTTTTTCTATAACCTAAAGTCTTATTTTTCGATCACTTAACTTCTATTACATTTTTGCCTTTTGTAACAGCTTTCATATCTGGTAGTGTTATTAATATATCCGCATGATATTTCCAGGGCATAATTTACCTTATCGTTAATTGATCTTTAAAACGACTGCATATTGCAGCGCCGGTCTGTTTTCAGGCAGTGTTACCTCTAACCCTTCTGCCCTTTGTTGGAACCGCAATTCACCGCCACCCAACATTTCTATTTTATTGATCGTTCGGGGCCTTAACGCATTTCCCGTAGAAAGACTTTTGATCTTTACTTTTCCATCTTCAGGCCAGCCGAGTAAAATAGCATACAAGGTATCGCCTTTCAGGGTGAAACGCATATCTCCGGCGCCTAATGGCTTGCCTTTGCCTTCATTGAAACCCTGGGCCGAAAGCGCGGCTGCTTCCTGCATTGCCGGTCCTTCACCAAATACTTTCCAGGGTCTTGTATCATATATGCACTCTGAATTGACTTTCATCCAGGCAGCTATTTCTTCCAAAATGGCTGTTTCCTGGTCATCAATGGTTCCATTGCCCTTTACCGGTATATTGAGCAGCAGATTGCCATTTTTACTTACGATGTCGGCCAAAGTATGCACCACGGTTTTGGCACTCTTGTACCATTTATTATCATACGCTCTTTTATCATAGTGCCAGCCGCCAATACAGGTATCTGTTTGCCAGGCAAACGGTTCTATTACATTGCTCTGCCCTCTTTCAATATCCCATACCATGCATTTGCGTTGCATTTCATTCAGGATCTTTCCATTCAGCACGGCTTGTAGTTTCCCCTTGTTGCGTTTAATGTTTTGGTTGTAGTGATGCGCTGCAATCTGAAGCCCTATATCATTCAGGGGATGGAAAGGCAATACCGTATCATCAAAGTAAATGAGTTCGGGCTGGTATTTATCTATCAGTTCAATGGTCCTTTTCAAAAACTTATTGCAGTACTCTTTTGACGGCACTGCAGCCCCATTGCCCCAATCCCATTGCTTACCAAAATCGCCTACACTGAATGGGTGATCTTGTGCATACAACGCCTGGGGATCGAGGCCTTCCCACCAGGCGCCCTTCCCATCTGCTTTCGTTAATTTTCCATCATAGGGTTTTCCCGCAAGCGGTCCGTTTTTGTCAGCACGCTGAGCTACCTCATACCATGTCCACGCATGTGCGGCATGCACGCTAACCCCAAAGGGCAGCCCATTGTTTTTGGCAGCTTTCGCCCATCCGCCAATGATATCTTTTTTAGGTCCAACCTTTACAGAATTCCAGGGATGGTATTTAGAATCCCATAGATCGAGGTTGTCGTGGTGATTAGCCATCGCAAAAAAGTATTTTGCACCTACCCGCTTATATAATGAAACAAGGTATTCAGGATCCCACTGATCAGCCTTCCATTGATGGATCACATCTTTGAAACCGAATTTGGAAGGGTGGCCATATTTCTCAAGATGGTATTTATAATGATCACTTCCTTCTTCATACATACCGCGGGCATACCAGTCGCCATGTTCCGGTTCACATTGCGGTCCCCAATGCGCCCATATGCCGAATTTGGCATTGCGATACCATTCAGGTACAGCATAGTTTTGTAAAGATTCCCAACTGGCTTTAAAAGGTCCGGCTGCATTATTCAACTCAAGTCCAACCAGGAAAGAAGCACTGGCCTGCTTTGACAAGAGATAAGCCGGAAGGGACATACCAAGGTATTTAACAATCGTTCTTCTATTCATGATGGCAATTATTTATTGGCACTTAACTGAAATATTTTATCCATGATGATCCACTTCTCTCCTTCCCTGGCCCAGGGAAGGGGTTGCTGAAATTTCCACATCAGCTGTTCCCATTCCTGCACTTTCAGATTGTCAGCATCCATGGCCGATTTTCTTTCGAAAGAGAAATCCTCATCAGTTTCCATGATCATAAATAAGCGGTTGCCCGTACGGTATATCTCCATATTGGCAATCCCTGCTTCTTCAATGCTCTTTTTTATTTCAGGCCATCCGTTCTCTTCCCGGTGCCATTGCTCGTATTCTCTGATCAGCGCCGGATCGTCTTTCAGATCAAGCGCCAGCGTATATCGTTTCATAGTTAAATAACAGGAGCTGGTTTAGTTTGTAATTTATCTGCTTGTACCCGGTACCCTTTGTAACCAAACAGGGTGATAACAACAAAGCAACAAAAGGGCACTATGTAGCCGTATTGAATATTACCAGTGGCATCGCTGATATAACCAAAGAAGCGTGGCAAAATAGCACCGCCAACTATTGACATGATGATCAGGCTGCTGCCGTATTCCGTATCTGATCCCAGGTTCTTTATTCCCAATGCAAAAATGGTAGGGAACATAACAGACATAAAGAAGCAAATACCTATGACGGCATATATTGTGATCATACCAGTTCCGAATATAGCAACCAAACAGAGCAACAGATTAATGATGGCATACCAGGCGAGTAAAACAGGTGGCTTTATTTTTTGCATGAGCGCTGTACCTACAAAACGGCCGATCAAAAAGGCGATCCCACATGCACTGAGATAATAGGCCGCCTTTTCTTCTGTAATGCCCGCCGATTTGGGAGCATACAGAATAAACAGGCTGAATACAGATACCTGGGCGCCTACATAAAAAAATTGTGCTACTACTCCCCAGGCAAGATGCCGGTGCCGGAAAGCATGAAAAACATTTTTACTGCCAGCCGGCGTGCCTTCCCGGGAGGCAATGGAAGGTAATTTAATACAGGCAAATATGATGGCTATCACTATTAATACAATACCCAGTACGATGTAAGGCATTTTTACAGAAGACGCTTCAGCGGCCAATGCGGTTTTCCTGCCTATCTCCGACATCGTGTTCAGCTCTGCATCGGTATATCCTTTTGTCATGATCAGTTTTACACCGATCGCCGGGGCCAGGGCTGCGGCCAGGCCATTAAATGATTGGGCGAAGTTGAGACGCTGCGCTCCCGATTCCGGATCACCCAAAACAGTGGCATAAGGATTGGCAGCCGTTTCGAGAATGGTTAGCCCACAGGCAATAATAAATAAGGCTACCAGAAAAAAGTTGTACGACTGCATGTTGGCTGCGGGCACAAAAAGAAAACAGCCGATAGCAAAAAAAATCAAACCAACAATGATACCTGCTTTGTACCCGGCTTTCTTCATCAGCAACCCGGCCGGCAGGGCCATCAGGAAATAAGCGACGAATACAGCTGAATCTACCAGCGTTGCCTGGGTGACGGTTAATGTAAAAGACCGCTTGAGGTGAGGGATCAATATGGGATCGAGATTATGGGCAAATCCCCACAAAAAGAACAATGACGTAATTAGACAAAACGCCAATAAGGTACTTTTGTTTTTATTCATATAGCATTATTATCGCAAGAACAGGATGAACGATATCCGTCTACCTGGTTACAGACTGGGCAAGTCCTATATCAACAAAGTTAACTGTAGCGAGATCCCTATAATTTAAGGAATAAGACTTTGTTTTATACAAACCCGACCTATTTTGTACTTTGAGTCACTTATAGTTGGAATTTATGAAGGACTATATGCAGACAAAAATGAGGCGCTTTCGATTCGCAAGGTGATAATTGATGCAGCGCTTTATTGAAAAGAAATCTTTCTGGTTTCCCCTGTATTATTAGTTATGTCAACAGATGAAACAGCTGCGGTTACGGATATAAACCTGGAAGACTGAGATAAGAATGACGATCCGTAGTAAAATTCTTCTTTCCGGATCTTCCTGTTTTTAAAATGGATGATTGCCATGCGGTCATCCGGATTGATTGCAACAAGCTGCGTTGTTGATCGTAGTTCAAATATTTTTATAGCATCTTTATTTTGGCTTGCAGCAACCAGGTAATTACCCTTTCTTCCCGCCACTTTCACTAATGCTTTTCCATTGCCCGGAATGTAAATGCCACTTTGCTGGATCGAAAGCGGGGAGAATCCGCCATCACCATCCCCTTTCAGCAACAGACCATTTAACGCATCATAGCGGCCAATGGAAACATCAGTACCAAAATCGTTTCCGTTCATCAGTACATCTAAATGACCATCTCCATCGAAATCATCCGCAATCATTCCATTGATAACAGACACCTGTGCTGCTGCGGGCAGTGGGATCATGGTGAATTTACCGTTGCCATCATTTCTAAGAAAGCAGCTTTGCAGCATATTGGCCTGTAACCGCAATGCATTCGCTCTTTTGTTGGCAGGTATAATATCATCCATAGTAGCTACTGCAAACTGCTTATATTGCTCGTACTTCTTTTTTACAGCAGGCCATCTTTCTGCAATATCATCCCGGCCATGGGCAGGGAATTCTTTCAGCGCCCCATTCTTATCGGGAAGGAATAAAGACGGTATCGCTAAATAACCGCCATTATCGGCAAAATCACCAGCGGTTATATAAATCGGGTATTCATCACTGGCCCGGAATAATGTATTCAGTCCAACATTACCTACGATGTAATCTGTGCGGCCTGTATGACGAAAGTCGCCGGCCACTATTGAGCTCCACCATCCCAGCTTATTACTGATGCCTGTACTGCCCGTAACGTTTTTAAATTTTCCATTCCGGTTCTTTAAAAAAGTAACCGGCATCCATTCACCTGTCAACACCAGGTCGGTTTCATTGTCGTTATCAAAGTCGGTGAACAACGCATCACATACCAGTCCGATATGCTGCAATTCCGGCGCCACTTCAGCGGTCACATCGGTAAATTTTGCATGACCATTCTCTGAATCGTTCCTGAAAACAAAGCTGCTTACCGGTTTTGGATAGTGGCCCGGATCAACACGGCCGCTTACAAACAGATCGGGTTTACCGTCTTTGTTATAATCGAAAGCCCTCACACAGAGTTTACTGGTATAATTTTTTGGTAACGCTGCGCTGTCAGGGGCAAAATGTCCTTTACCATCGTTGATGTATAGTCTATCCTGGTAGCAGACATCGCGGGAGGCATTATGAAAACCACCACTTGCAATATATATATCGGGTTTGCCATCGCCATTGGCATCAACGATCAATATTCCCTGGTCTTTATAATTACCGCTTGCGTGTGTGGCCGCATACAGTTCTTTTTGTACAAAGGAACCATTGTGCTGCTGCAAAAACACCTGGGCCGGATTGGCGGCATTACCACCCATTACCATATCATCCATACCGTTTCCGTCTATATCAGCAGCAGCCAGCGCCGGAGCGTATTCCGACAGTTTATGAGGAAGAATGGA
>DASUVL010001161.1:0-3565 GCA_036379015.1 Niastella sp. | reverse complement strand
AAAATTGCGATTGCGCAGCAAAACTATCATATAGGGAATTTCGAAGATAATACCCGCAAAATAATGGGGGCTATCCAGTACGCAAAAAGCCGGAATGCCGACCTGGTTGTATTTTCTGAACTGAGCATTTGTGGTTACCCGCCGCGTGATTTCCTGGAATTTGATGATTTTATCAATGAATGTTATAAAGCCATTGATATTATTAAAGAACAGGCCGATACCATTGGGGTCATAATTGGCAGCCCGCAACGAAACCCGTTAAAAGAAGGCAAAGACCTGTTTAACGCGGCCTGGTTGCTGTACGATAAAAAAGTGGTGGGGGTAGCCCATAAAACCCTGTTGCCAAACTATGATGTATTTGATGAGTACCGGTATTTTGAGCCGGGGTTTGAGTGGAATGTGCTTGAATTTAAAGGAAAGAAAATAGCCTTAACGGTTTGTGAAGATATCTGGAACCTGGGCGATAACCCGTTGTATCGTCAATGTCCCATGGATGTGCTGATCACCCAGCAACCCGATCTCATGATCAATATCTCTGCTTCGCCCTTCGATTACGATCACGACCAGGACCGGGAAGAGATCATTCGGGCTAACGTAGTGAAGTATGGGTTACCCATGTTCTATTGCAATGCCATTGGGTCGCAAACCGAAATTGTATTTGATGGCGGCAGTTTGGTGATGGACGCAAACGGACAGATCGTAAAGGAGATGAAATATTTTGAAGAAGATTTTGCCATAGTAAGCCTCGATGATATTGAAGTGCAAAAAGCAAAGCGTAAACCGCTGAAGGCGATCCCGGAGTTTGATAAAGATATGCGGGTGTCGAAAGTAGAAGACCCCGAAAAGATCATTGAATACCTTACTTCAGATGAAAATATCGGTGAAATAAAAGAAGCGTTGATACTGGGTATCCGCGATTACTTCCGAAAAATGGGCTTCACCAAAGCGATACTGGGTAGCTCGGGCGGTATAGACAGCGCCGTTACTCAGGCACTGGCTACCCGTGCATTAGGACGCGAAAATGTGCGCGCCATTCTGATGCCTTCGCATTACTCTACCTCGCATTCGGTAGCAGATGCAGAACAGTTAAGTAAGAACCTGGGCAACACGTATGACATAGTGCCTATAAAAAATATCTACGATTCATTCCTGCATACCCTGCAACCCATTTTTGGCGATCTGCCGTTTGGACTGGCCGAAGAAAATATACAAAGCCGTACCCGCGGTAACCTGTTAATGGCTATTGCCAATAAGTTCGGCTATATCTTACTGAATACATCGAACAAAAGCGAATTGTGTACCGGCTATGGCACATTATATGGCGATATGGCGGGTGGATTAAGTGTATTGGGCGATGTATATAAGATGCAGGTATATGCGCTGGCAAATTACCTCAACCGTAATGGTGAGATCATTCCGGAAAATATCATCACCAAGCCCCCATCGGCTGAATTGCGTCCCGATCAAAAGGACAGTGATAGTTTACCCGACTATTCGATGCTTGATAAAGTATTGTATCAATACATTGAAAAACGAAAAGGACCGAAAGAGCTTATTGCCATGGGCATAGACGAAGCCCTGGTAAGACGGGTATTAAAAATGGTGAATAGCAATGAATACAAGCGTAACCAGTTCTGCCCCATCATTCGCGTTAGCTGTAAAGCGTTTGGAGTAGGGCGACGGGTACCGATCGTTGGAAAGTATTTGTCGTGAGGCGGGAAGGATGGAGTTTCAATAATGGAAAGAGGCTATCAAAATTACTTTTGACAGCCTCTTTCTATAAATAAGTAAGTTAAGCGATCTGACTAGAAAGTTTGGTAAGAGGTGTTGAATTGACCATCTTTAACGATCACGCTATCGGAAGAATTACCCCACTGATATAATACACCGCTGAATTTACCGGCAATTTTTTTACCTGATTTATCAAACGTTGTAACTGAAACGGTTCCATGAGATTTTGAAGAAAAGCTTGTATAATCAGACTTTGAATTATAATAATCCACATCTACATCGTCAAAATCAAGAGCAGCAGTAGTAGTTGCGGAAGAAGGGATACTTAAACTCAGATAAGTAGTGTCACCTGATTTAATCTGGAAACCTGTTATTATAAGTTCAGTGGAATATAACAATGAAGTTACAGCTGCAGGCTGAAAGGCTGTGCCGCCAACAGTGGCAGAAAGCTGGCCAGATGCATTGTTATCGTCCTTGTCTTTTTTACAGGCGCTGAAAGTAGCTGCACACAATACTAATAATGAAAGGGCTTTGGTAAAAGTTCTGATCATATATTGGGTTTTTTGTTAAACATAATAGCATGCATTTAACCTTGTAATTTTTAGGTTACGCATAGCTGAATCGTTTTCCCTTACAATTTAACTGGTAAATTATTTTCCGCCTTCTGGTTTATTGAGCAGCCTATTGCTGATGATAGTGATGCCGTTATCATTTCGTTTGAATGGTCATATTATCCCTACAATAATAATCCATTTACGGTTGCATCAATGGGCCGGCAAATAAACAGTATTTAGATGACTTTATTGTGTAGACAATTGTTTTTTTATACAGATTTTAGAAAAACAGCATGCTTGACAAGATGGCTTTAATGTAATAAAAAGAGTTGCATAAAAAAGAGACTGACTTTATAATTAAGCCAGTCTCTTTTTTGAATTATTTAATAAGTATTAGTGTGCCCACTTTCTTATGTATCTGATAGGGCCGTTGGCAGGCGGGCATAAAAAAAGTCCCAACGGTAACGTCGGGACTTTTTATGTTGATCATACAATTAATGTTTCAGGTCAAGAACTATTGTATAAGTTCCAAAAGGTGCGAAACTAACATCTTTTATTACCCGCAATCTGCTGGTAGTTACTTCGCCCAATTTAAAATCGCCATTTAAGTCGCTGCTGAAAATAGGATTGGGGCTGTACAGCACTGAACCATTTTCTTTCAGCCACCATGTAAAGGGTGTAGTTTGCGGATCGTTAATATCACATTTTGTGGCTCCCTCATTCAGGACCCCGGTGCTATCACTTTTAAATGTAATGGTATTATCGGTTTCGCATTTTTCAATTTCAAAACCGGGCGGTAAGGCCTGATCGGGCTTGCCATCTTTATTATTATCAATGCCTACGGTATCATACTTCCAGGTGGCACTGGTTATCAACGCAATTTTTTCTTTTTCACTGTTACCTTTGTCATCATCATCTTTATCGCATCCATAAATGATGAAACTAATCGAGATCAATGCTAATACATACTTTTTCATCTGAACAATTTTAATTTAAGCCCGTGTGTATGGGGCAGGGTTAATGACAATAGCTGTATAATAGGCAAATTTTATTCCCTTTCCGTTGCTTTACCCCAAAACGGATCAGAATATTCGCATAACTATTAAATTGCCAGTTTATTGTATGTTGCAAAACATGTTTATTTTTATTGATTTTAGTGTAGTTTTTACAAGTTGGCAAGCATCTTGCAAAGGCATTCTCGTATTTTCATAACTGATTATCAATCATTCATACTAAACCCCGTATATGCTATTAACAGCAGATGATATTCGGCAGCTCAA
>DASUVL010001160.1:0-7034 GCA_036379015.1 Niastella sp. | reverse complement strand
TTTAGCACGGGCTTGTCAAAGAATACAATGGATCCCACAGAATCCAATATTCGTAACAAATTCAGTCGTTGCTCTGGTTCGTTATATTCTTCTTCCTTACACCAGGTTTCATACTGGGCATATTCGATATAATGTTCTTCTACCGGGATCCTGGTTTCCAGCTTCTCCTTCATATTAAACCATTTTTCGGGATACTTTATTTTCAAACCATCATTAGCCAAAACAGCCATCTTTACTGCAGCTGCAAAATCAGGCATTCCTTCGCCGGTTGCACATGACAGTACCATAGGCTCCGGCAGGTATTTATAGGTTTTTCTTAATTCACGAAAATTTTTTAGAAAATCCGCTTGTTTGTCCTCCTTATCTTTCCAATTATATACGATGATGAGTTGAGAGTTACGGCCGAGCTTGTCTATTTGATCTAACCAATAGCCAGCCTTTTCATCATTCCGGGGATTCAATACCAGCACATACACTACCCGTTCTGTAAAAAAGAACTGGTGCAGGGAATGCTGAATATGCTGCCCGCCAAAATCCCAGCAATTTATTTTTATGGGCTCTCCCTTATCGTTATTTATACCCTTCCAGGCTATTTTATTAATGCCATGCGTGGTTAATTCACTCTTATTAAATTCTCCATACACCAAACTTTTCATAAGGCTGGTTTTACCAACCGAGCCGTCACCAACAAAAATTAATTTACATTCATTCAAAGGTCTGCGAAAAGCTTCCAGGTATTCCAGGATGGCATTCCGGCCTTTATTCAGTACTTCCCGTGGAATGTTTGTAATGGGATTACCATACAATAAGATCTTGCCATTTTCAAACTTGCCATTTTCTGTAAAATCAACTTCAAGCGCAACATGTTTAATTAATTCAAAAGGCAGGTCTTCGATCTGGTTGCCATAAAGGCGTAAGTCTTTTAACGTAGTTGGTGCATATACTGTAAAGATTGTTATTTTATTATTTGCCAGGTTGAGGTCGGTTAATAACGGAAGCCGGCTGATACATTTAGCTCCTTTGTCACCGATTTCATTGTTTGCAAGGTTTAATGTCGTTAAAGAAGAAAGCCGGCTGATATATTCAGCTCCCTGATCGCCAATTTTATTATAGCTAAGATCAAATAAAGTAAGGGAGGAAAGCTGGCTGACATATTTGGCCCCTTTGTCACCGATTTCATTACTTTCAAGATTTAATGACCTAAGGGAGGAAAGCCGGCTGATATATTCGGCGCCTTTGTCGCCAATTTTATTACGGATAAGGCTTAATGACGTTAAGGAGGAAAGGCGGCTGAGATATTCGGCTTCAGCTTCTCCAATACCATTATTGTGAAGATATAATGACTGAAGGTAGGGCAGTTCATGTAACAACAATAAGGAATGCTTATTTGCAGCGATTAAATTATTATCTATGGTATTTGCACTTTGAATATAATGACCATTTACAATATACCAACGCCCCAGGTTTAGCTCTTGCAAATAATCTTTAAGCTTTACAATCTCCTTCGGTATTTCACTCAATCCACAATTTCCCAAATCAAGAAACGTAGATTTTTTCTCGTAGGCTTCATGTATAAGTCGAATAGCAAGTTCACTCATAAAACATTATCTCTTTTAATGGCAATCGTTAATATGTAATACAAATAAAACGGCAGAAGGTAGAGACTTATAGGGTGTTTCAGATACCGTATTTTAACCCTTTTTTCCTTATTTTTAATCCCTAACGATTTTACCAGAAAGAGAGGGATTTCATGAGTTATAAAGCCACCAGTACATTTTTTGTATTGTTCCTGCTGTCAATGCACCTGTATGCCGAAAATTATCCGGTGAAATACCTGGGTATTGACCAGGGCTTGTCCAATAACGTTGTCATCAATATTTACCAGGATCATAAAGGTTTTATGTGGTTCGGCACCTACGATGGCTTGAACCGGTACGATGGCTATGGTTTTAAGATCTTCCGGAACGTCATTGGCGACAGCACTTCGTTAAATAATAATACCGTCTATACCATTGAGGGCGATGCAGATCATAACATTTGGGTCGGTGGGCTCAAAGGCGCCTGTGTTTTTGACCCGGCTACATCGAACTTCTCCCGCTTACAATACAAGTGTTGGAACAATACCGGCCGGCAATATGTACAGGATAACATCCACACCATTAAAGCAATCGCCGCGGGTTACATGCTCATCGGTTCCCAACAAAGCGGATTACTGGTTTTTGAAAATAAGGGTACACCCGGCATTCAAATTCCCATACAACACGATAATACGATTGATGCCCATTACGATGTAACTGCTATTGAACCCGATACCCGCCATAATACCGTATGGATATTCATTCAACAGGTTGGTTTATGCAAATACGATCATACAAAAAAAAGCCTGCAGCTCGTCAGCAATGCCATTAAACAAGCCAATAGTTTAAAGGTTGACAAACAGGGTAACTGCTGGCTTGGCAATGAAAACGGATTATACCAGTTCAACATAGCTACCAATACATTTTCTGAAAGCCATATCCCCTATCGCAGTAAAATTGTAAACCTGTACTTCGATAAAAAGGATGTGTTATGGATAGGTTCCGACGGTAATGGTATGCTGCAATTACAACCGGGCGCCTCAAAAGCAACGCCCTTTGTTTCGGCATCGGGTCAATCATTGATCAACAGTAATGCTGTATACGCCATTTATGAAGATAAAGATGGCCGTAAATGGATCGGCACATTACGCGGCGGTGTCAATATGATTGAATCGAATACGAGCCCCTTTACACACATAATGTACAATCCGCCGGGAAACGACAACCTCGTCAACAATTTTATACTCTCCTTTTGCGAGGATGAAAAAAACAATGTATGGATAGGTACCGATGGCGCTGGTCTCCGGTACTGGGACCGCCGGCTGAATACATTTACCCAGTTCACGAACAACCCCGCCGGTAAAAATTCTATCAGCAGTAATTTCATCACCAGCATTGTAAAGGATTATAATAATGAGATCTGGGTCTCCACCTGGCTGGGGGCCATTAACCGCTTTAATAAAACAACCCGCTCTTTTACCCGGTACGATTGCTATAACCCGGCCACGCGGGAGAAAGAAAATAACGTATGGCTGTTGTATCAGGATGCGCAAAACAGGCTGTGGGCCAGTGCCACCAATGAAGGCAGTCTGTATTTGTTTAACCGGCAAAGCGATCGTTTTGAGCTGTTCGATAAAACCATCACAAACCTGCAATGTTTGGCCGAAGACCGGGAAGGCGGTTTTTGGGGCGGCGACTACTCCACCCTGCTCTACATTGATCGCGATGGCAAAAAACATCGCCGGTATAATATCGGCTATCCGGTGCGATGCATACATGAAGACAAAAAACAAAATGTATGGGTGGGCACCCAGGCGGGCGGTTTGTTGTTATTTGACCGTAAAACCGGAAAATACAAACGCTACACGACTGCCGACGGATTAGCAGCTAACACCATACTTAGATTGCTGGAAGATGATGCCGGCAACTTATGGTTGAGCACCTATAATGGTTTGTGCCGGTTCAACCCGAAAACAAAAGCCTGCCGTAATTTTTCCCAGTCCGACGGATTACAGAGCAATCAGTTCAGCTTTAATGCCGGACTGGCCTTATCATCGGGTGAATTTTTATTTGGCGGTATTAAAGGTTTTAATATTTTTTTCCCCGACAGTGTGCAGGAGGCAGCGGAACAACCGGCCATCTTTTTAGCCGGTCTGAAGATCAACAACACGCCTGCCGACGAGAACGATCAATATATTACGGCCAAAACATTAGATAGAATTGACCAGGTTACCATTCCTTTTGACCGGGCAGTTGTTTCGCTCGATTTTCTGGCTTTGGAATATTCGGGCGCCGATAAGATCAATTACGCTTACTTTTTACAGAACTGGGATAAAGACTGGAACTATGTAAACCGGATCAGAACGGCGAACTATTCCAGGTTGCAGGAAGGCGAATACCTGTTCAAGGTGAAGATCATGAAAGCCGACGGTACCTGGGGCCAGGAAACGCAATTGCTGCAGATCATCGTACTGCCTCCCTGGTACCGCACCCGGTGGGCGTACTTATTGTATGCGGCATGTTTTGCCGGCCTTATCTACATATACATCCGGTATACCCGTACCCAGGAGCGCTTACGGTACGAGATCAAACTGGCACATATTGAAAATGAAAAGGAAAAGGAGTTGATGGAAAGGAAACTGACTTTCTTTACCAATATTTCCCATGAATTCAGAACGCCTTTATCATTAATTATAAACCCACTGAGGGAAGCGCTTCATACAGAAAAGAATGTACTTCGCAACGACCTGAAAATTGCCTACCGTAACGCCCGGCGTTTGCTGAGCCTGGTAGATCAGCTGCTGCTTTTCAGAAAAGCGGATAATGGGTCTGATACCATTAAAATTACCACCATTGATATCATTCAGCTATGCGATGAAGTGTACCATTGTTTTGTACACCAGGCCAAATCAAAACACATTGACTACCGGTTTACGACCACTATTCATTCGCTTACCATTTATGCTGATTATGAGAAGATTGAGATAGCTCTATTCAACCTTTTATCGAATGCATTTAAGTTTACGCCAGAACAAGGCTCCATCATATTTAATGTACAGGAAACCAATAACTCGGTGATACTCACCATCCAGGATACTGGCTGTGGCATTGAACCGGCCGATAGGGCACGCATTTTTGAAAAATTTCAACAATCTGGCCAGGGCAAACGGCAAACAGGATTTGGTATCGGACTCTTCCTGGTTAAACAATTTATCGAAAGTCATAAAGGAACTGTCACTTGCAACAGTGCTCTTAATCAGGGAACTACATTTACCATTACCTTATACAAAGGAACGGCCCATCTGCCCGCCGGTTACGAATATATAACGGGCGACCTCACTGAAAAAAACATGCTGCTGCAGGAACTGGCCGGCGAAGTAGACCAACAGCCGGAAGCCGAAAACGATGACCCGCCGGTGATGGCGCAGGAAGGCAAAAAGGCAGAGGAACTGGTTACGCAGAAAAGATCGATCCTGCTGATCGACGACAACAAGGAGATCACCCAATACCTGCAACAGATCTTTGAACCCAGCTACCTGGTATATGCCGCCGACAATGGCGATGATGGGTACAAACTGGCGCTGCAGCACATTCCCGACCTCGTCATCAGCGACATTAATATGCTGGGCATGGATGGGCTTGAATTGTGCGCTACCTTAAAACAATCCGAGATCCTGGGGCACATTCCCGTTATCCTGTTGACCGGCTCTACGGCCAACGATACAAAATTAAAAGGGATAGAAGGCGGAGCAGACGATTACATTACCAAGCCCTTTGATAAAATTCTGTTACAGGCAAAAGTGGAAACCATTTTGCGGAACCGCAATCTGTTGCAGCGGTTTTTCTTCGATAGCATAACCCTGAAGGAAACAAGTACCAAAGTGCCGGCCGAATACCAGGAATTCCTGCGCAAATGCATTGCTGTCATTGAACAGAATATAGACACCGACAATTTTACTATCAAAAAATTCTCCCAGGCGATGGGTATGAGCCACCCGGCTTTATATAATAAGGTAAAATCCATTTCAGGCCAGTCGCTGAATGCGTTTATCAGGTCCATCCGGCTCCGGCGGGCCGCGGTACTGATGCTAACGGAGAACATGAACATCAGGCAGGCCGCCCTGCAGGTAGGTATTAATGATGTCAGGTATTTCAGGGAACAGTTTGTAAAGGTTTTTCATATGACGCCGTCGGAATACATTAAGAAATACCGAAACACCTTTAATAGTGATCATAACGTAATAAAGAGCGAGGGTTAAATAACCAATATAGAATGTAGAAGTAAAATACAGAATTTGGAAATTATTGAGCTGTATTTACTTCAACATTGGATATTCTGCGGTTCAATATTCAATATTCAAAGGATTTTCCCGCTGTTTTCTACTTCAGCATTTGATATTCAACTTTCAATATTCAATATTAGACTGTATTTTACCCCCCTTTCTCATTTCTAATTCTTAATTCCTCATTTTTAATTTTTCCTGCTGTTTTCTACTTCATCATTTGATATTCAACATTCAACATTCAATATTACACTGTATTTTACCCCCCTTCTTTTAGTGATTTACCCCCTCATCTCCCCTCATACCGGGGCTACTTTGCATATGTAACAGTCCGCGCAGCAAATTTCCAGAAACCGACCGATGCCGGCTGACTAACGATTTTTTTTAACCAAACAGAGCTTGTACGTATGAGACATTTTCTGCACCAAAAAAGGGCAGCCCGTAAACCATTTTACAGGTTCACCCCGCTTCTTCTCATTGCTTTTTTTCATTTAATTAGTTTTTCCGTTTTTGCCCAAACACCAGTTCAGGGTCGGGTAATCGCAAGTGATGCGCCGCTACCAGGCGTTACGGTAACTGTAAAAGGAACCCAAACAACCACCATCACAGATGCCGATGGTAAGTTCTCCATTTCCGCGCCTGAAAAAGCCATCCTGGTGTTTTCACATGTTAACTATGTATCCCAGGAAATGGCGGTAGGTACAGGCAATATGGAAATTACCTTAGCTCCCAACAATGCCAACTTATCGGAAGTGATCGTGATTGGTTACAACAGCCAGAAAAAAGCCACTCTCACGGGCTCCATCTCTGTTGTAAAAGGCGCCGACCTGGTTAAAAGTCCGGCGGTGAATGTTTCTAACTCCCTGGCCGGCCGTTTTTCCGGTGTTATGCTCAACAACCGAACTGGTGAACCGGGCTTTGATGGTTCCGACATCAGGATCCGTGGTTTGGCTACCACCGGTAATAATGATGTGCTCATCGTGGTAGATGGAGTGCCCGGACAGATCGGTGGGTTGGAAAGATTGAACCCGAATGATATCGAAACCATCTCTGTGCTGAAAGATGCCTCTGCCGCCATTTATGGAAGCCGCGCCGCTAACGGCGTTATCCTGATTACCACCAAACGCGGCAAAAGTGGCAAACCTTCCATTTCAGCCAGCTATAACCATGGCTT
>DASUVL010001159.1:0-3820 GCA_036379015.1 Niastella sp. | reverse complement strand
GCGGCTGTCTTCCGGATCAAAGGTGTTTATAAATTGCGGCACCGCGCATACGCCACCCCATGGAGAAGATTGCAGGTTATATGTTTTTTGATTTTCCGGCTGCAACGTTTGCATATGGATATCAAAAGAATTCCACTCATTCACATATTTTGAATCGAAAGGCAATGCAAAAATGATCTCTTTCGAATTTTCGTTGTTTGTGACAAACACATTCTTTTGATTAAGCTCCAGGCCAATCTTACCTGAACTTGCCGCGAAATTGATAACTGTATCACAAACCGCTTTGCATTTGTCCCATTGTTGCACACCAGTATATACTTCTGCGTTAATATACATCTTTGCCAGCAGCGCCAACCCGGCCCATTTATTAAACTTGCCATACGTTTTTGTACTTACTTCACTGGTTACTCTTGGAATGTTGGCAACAAGATCATTTACAATAAAATCATAGACTTCTTTTCGCGTATTTTGTTTAGGTAAAAATCCAGCCGGAACATCAAACCTGTCAACAATAGGAACATTGCCATATATGTCGCATAATATCCAATAGTATGACGCCCTTAACAATTTCATTTCAGAAACCAATGCGGCAGTATCTTTTTCAGGAACAGGTATTCCTGCTGATTGAACCTGATAAATGATCCGGTTACAATTATTAATTCCCTGGTAGGCTCTTGTCCAGATATTGATTACAACATCGTCTTCCGTTGTCCATTTATGCTCATGTATCCTACGGTAAACGCCGCCATCTACCCACCCGTTCGGGCGTGCCGGAGTGAGCATTTCATCACCGGAAATTTCCTGTGCTCTGTAAACCGTATTCCATTGCAAAAGAAGGCCACGCCAATCAACATAGGCTGCGCCAATCAGGGCCTGCAAATCGGAGCTTGTAGGTACAAACTCATCTAAAATGATCTGGTTATAAGAATCACTTTTCAATTTCGTACAGGCAGCCAACAGCATCGAAATAAACGCCATCGTTATGATGCCATGCACTATATAATGATTTGTCTTCTTCATTTCTTTGTTCATTAAAGGTTAGAATGATACGTTTAGTCCAACACTAAAGGAACGGGTGGTTGGATATTTGAACGGGGAATCCATTCCGGGGTCAAGACCAGATGTAGGAACCTGTACTACGCCCGATTGCGCATTAGAAGTTGCATTACGCAAACTAACTTCAGGATCTATTCCCTTATAACCTGTAATAATAAATGTATTAAGCGTGGCTATATAGAGTCGTGCAGACTTAATGTATTTTAAACCGGTATTTTTGAAATTATAACCGAGCGTTATATTATCGATCTTCCAATAATCACCATTCTCAATATAATAACTGTTGAATTCCACAGGTGATTTTAACTGTGCTTTTCCGAATATCGGATCATACGCATTCTTTAAAAGATTGTATTGTGCCTGTGTCGGGTTCTCAAACATCATCCGCTGCAGGTTCGCTACCTGAAATTTGAAAGCACCTCTTTGCGTGATCGCCAGGTCCCAGTTCTTATACTGAAAGTTATTGTTCCATGCCAGGTAGTATTTGGGCAAGCCATTCCCGATCACTTTTTTATCTTCAAAAGATTTACCAAATGCTGAATAATTCACCGGCTTACCGTCTTTTCCTTCATAGATCCATTGGCCATAATTGGCTACATCAGCCGCATCATTGCCAATATCAACCACTTTATAGCCATAAAAATCACCAACCGATCCGCCAACTCTTAACAGGTGCGAGAAGGTTTGAATGGGCGGGAAAATACCTCCAACACGGAGGTAATCAGTGGATGTTTTATACAGGTCATTGGAAAGACTTTTCAACTTGTTGGAGTTGGTAGAGAAATTAAGGGTAGAGTTCCATTGGAAATCTTTTTTCGATACGGGAACAAAATTCAACGATACCTCAATCCCTTTATTTTCCAGTGTACCTACATTTGCAAGCGTTCTATTATACAAATTTGGCGGACTGGGCACTTCAAACAAATAAAGCAAGTTATGGATCTGACGATCGTACAGGTCAATACTACCGCTGATCCTGCTATCCAATATGCTAAAGTCCAGACCAATATTCGTTTCGCGCTTTTCTTCCCATTTCAGATCAGGGTTGGCATTTTGTGTGGGTACAATGGTTTGTACCCATGATCCGTTTGATAAAACAAAACCGCTATAACCGAGCAATGCAACGCCGCGGAACATGTCAGATGGCTGGGAACCGGTAACACCATATCCTGCTCTTAATTTCAGTTCCTTAAAGATGTTTTGGCCATCCATAAATGACTCCCGGCTGATCCTCCAGCCTGCACTCACGGCCGGGAATGTTCCCCATTTGTTATTGGTTCCCCAAAGTTGGCTGGCTGCTTCCCTGCGCATGCTTGCCATAAACAAATACTTCTGATCATAATTATAAGTAAACCTTCCAAAGAGGCCGATCAAATTGGTTTCCGACCGGGAGGTTCGAATAAGGTTTACAAAATCACCGCTGCTGATGGCTCTTCCCAATGCTATGTTGTGCCAGCTAAATATATCAGTGGGGAAATCCCAGTTCTCCATGTAATGATTGTTGTAATCATTTTCCTGGTAACTATACCCGCCAAGCAACGTAAAATTGTGCTTTGATAAAGATTTTGAATATTCAGCAGTTATTTCGGTCAAGCGGTCTACTGATTGGGCGCCACCTACGCGGGCATACCCATTCCTGCTATCCCTTAGTGTTGATGCGTGTTGTTTGGTTTCTGCATATCCATATTCCTGCAGCCATTTTGAGTAAGAGAACAAAGCAGAAAATTTTAGGCCTTTAACAGGTATGTAAGCTATGGAACCGTTAAACCTGTTGAGTCCCTCACTGGTTTGCCCATCGCCTTCCATTAAATCTGACACAGGGCTTTGATACTCAAATTTGCTTAACTCCTGAAACCATGTACCATCGGCATTTTTCACCGGAGCTGTGGGATTTTGCCGCAGGGCCTGCAAATACTCGCTGGTATTAAATCCATTTAATTTCCTGGAAGAGCTAAAGGCGTTTACGTTCACTTTAAGCTTGTTGTTGAACATGCTATGATTCATATCGAACCGCCCTGAAAATAACTGGTTGTATGATTTTAAGAACATGCCCTGCGCATTGTCATAGTTTAGGCTCGCCAGGTAATTAGTGGTTGCATTGCCGCCACGAATGGTTAGGTTATGGTCCTGCGAAAACGGCGTTCTTGTAATTTCTTTTAACCAATCTGTGCTGGCGCCCTGATCAATCAATTCATTTTGGCGCTGTCCCGCAGCTATCTGTGCCCGCACATCCGCTGCGGTAGACATATCCAGTTTTCGGGCAATGGTTTGAACGCTGCCAAAAGTGCCGTAATCAACTGAAACTCTATTATTCCCGCTTGCTCTTTTTGTGGTGATAAATATAACACCGTTCGTACCACGGGTACCGTAAATAGCGGCGGCAGAACCGTCTTTCAATACATCCATGGATTCAATATCCTGCGGCGTTATCATGCGCAGATCTCCTGGAACACCGTCTATTAAAACCAATGGGTTCTGGTTAACACCCATTAATGTTGACTGGCCTCTTAAAATGATCTGTGAAGAACCGGTTGGATCTCCACTTGGGTTTACAACTGTTAATCCAGCCACCTTTCCCTGAATTAACTGACCGGCATCCCTTACGGCTCCTTTTATAAAATTCTCCGCTTTTACAGATGCTACTGAACTGGTAACATCTCCCCTCTTCTGGGTACCGTAACCTATTACAATTACTTCATTCATATCTCCTACACTGGTATTCATGGTAACGTTCACAGAGGCTGTATTCACGTTAACTTCTATC
>DASUVL010001158.1:0-4197 GCA_036379015.1 Niastella sp. | reverse complement strand
AGCGGATGGCCGCCCATAAATCGTAAGCCATATACCACATCTCCCGGGCCGAATACAATGGGCTTTAACAAGGTATTGTATTCGCCCGGATCAAGGTCGGCATCCTGCACCAACAGGTATTCGCCGGTTGCCTTGGCTATACCCATATGGATACCCGCACCCTTTCCCTGGTTTATCTCGTGTTTCAGGTATTTAAAATAATTAATAGTCCAATTGGTGTTATTCGAAATGTGGTTTTGTGCAGCGGCTTCTGTGGAGATGCTACGTTGGTGTCATTCTCGGTCATAACCTGGCTGGTAGCCAGGTCATTGACCGCAGGCCTGAATAAGGTTTCCATAATAACTTATTTATTGCTTAGATAAATAATTTTCGATGCCTAGTATTTAGCGTGTTGAGTTCCGCTTGTTATTTTGATTTATCGAAGATACATGCTGATATAAGCGATTCCAAGTGTTTTGTAGTCATAATTGGCATTACATAGTCATAATTTGACCTGTCTATTACTGTTATATCACAAACTCAAGGTGTCATCCATTGAGCAGAAACCGTTGCTGGGTAAATTCTACGAACTGCCTGCGCGTTTGCAAGATCTCGCCCAGTTCATACGCTGCATCGCGATCATCGCGTACGAACATGGTGTTGCCTGCCAATCTGAAATACAATGCGAAGGAGAACACCTTTACCGCAAGGATGCAGTAGACCTCGGCCTGGCCTTTATAATACAACTCCCACAGGCGGTCGGGTGATAATGCCTTTAAATCCCGCATGCTGGTGAACCCGAAGTCGCGCATAAATTCGTTGAAGTTATCACTGGCATAAAACAAGCCAAATTCAATATACGCTTCCAGCAGTGGGTCTTTGATCACATGGTTTACAAACACCGAGTCGTCGTTGTTCACAATAAATTCAATCTCCTGCGGGTTATAGTATATCCCTAGGTTATCGTCCAGGAAATCATATATGTATTTGCTTGCCTTTTCCATGTTTACAGGTTTATAGTTATATCATACACTCAACGAATTGGCAAAATCTGTTGGTGTGAGTCCATAATACTTTTTGAAAGCTGTGCTGAAAGCCCGTGGCTTTGTGTAGTGTAAGGTGATGGCAACCTCTTTTACATCCTTGCCGGCCTCCAGGAGTAGGCGGCTGCGCTCCATGCGCTGCTTCAGTTTATAGTCGCGGATGCCTATGCCATACATATCCTTGAAGGCAAACTGCAATACGTTGCGACTGATACCGTATTTGGCTGATACTTCATACGTGGTATCCCCATTGGCGCAATGGCTGTCTAACAGGTCTTTAAAGGCGTCTACTGCCTGCAGTACATGCTTCCTGAATCGCTTTTCACGTGTCATGTCTGATCGGTTTAATGGAGTAATGGTCTGGACTAAGGGATATCAGCCTTCATGGAGCAGGAACTGTTGCTGGGTGTATTCTGCAAACTGCCGGGGCGTTTGCAAAACCTCGCCCAACTCATACTCTTTATCCTGATCATTGCGTACGATCATTTTATTGCCCTGGCGCCTGAAGTACAATGCAAAAAAGATCACCTTCACCACAATGGTGCAGTAGATCTCGGCCTGGCCTTTATGGTACATCTCCCACAGGTGCCCGGGTGTCAATGCTTTTAATTGCTGCGTGCCGGCAAACCCGAAATCACGCATAAAATTGTTAAACGAATTGCTGGGGTACAGCAAGCCAAAATCAATATACTCCTCCAACGGCGGGTCTTTGATGCCGTAGATCACAAACACCGAATCGTCGATGTTCATGCAAAATTCAATCCCCTGCTTGTTGTCGTACAAGCCTAGGTGATCGTCGAGGAAATTATATATGTATTTGCTTGCCTTGTTCATACCCTAACCCCCAATCCGCCAGCTGGCGGAGAGTTTATACAATATGGTTTATGTATGATACCATGTGGTCCTTATGGTCTGGCAGTTGAATGTTGATCCTGCTTTCGCTGCTACAAATCTTCCGGGGACTACTGGCCGGAGCAATAATTCATTCCTTCTTTAAAATTACAGGGATACCCGGCTTTGATAAGGTACTTTTTGTTTATTATTTGCCCATTTTGCTCATACTTTGCCTTGTTTGTTAGCGTTATATTAACGCCCATCCTGTAACCACTCTGTCGGACTTGCCTGGTAGAAGTTCTTAAATGCATTGCTGAACGAACTGGGCGATGAATACCGGAGAATAATAGATACTTCCTTGATCGATTTGCCACTCTTTAATTGTTGTTTAGCTTGCCGCATGCGTAGTTGTAACTTGTATTGCCCGATAGAGGTACCGTATTTTGCTTTGAATACTTCCTGCAACACATTGCGACTGATGCCCATTTTAACGGCCAGGGCAGCCGTTTTAACGCCATTGCCTGGGTCCTGATCTATTTCTTTCTTGATCACCGTAACCGCTGAGGTTACCGCCTTTTTGTACTTTTTGGGCATACACGCCGTTTTTATGAATGGTGGCGAATGAGTATTCTGCCTTTTTTTAATTTTATACACGCGTCCTTGGCCACATTCATTCTGAATCGTGTTGCCGTTCTTTGTTTTTAACAGTGTCCCGACCAGTCGGGACAAGCAAGCATCACTGTTAGTTACAAATCGCATGCTGTTAAGCAATACAATTCGTATGATCATGGATCGGGCGCTACAAATTGCCTGTCCCCGAGGACTCAGGTGTATGTTCTCGTTTCCTCTTGCAAGTTACTGAGCTTGTTTTTATTTTCCCGATGAATCAGTTCATGTTTTGCACTATTATTAAAAGTTCGCCGTTTTGGCAAAATTCTAAAATGACAGCCGCGAGGCCGTTATATGCATGGTCTACCTGTTTAACTGACTATTCGCTTTGTGTTGATTGAATAAAAGCGCGTTATATATTTAAGTACGCCTGGTATGTTCACCTTTATCCAAAAGCAAAATAAATTTTGCTGTACAGGCGGTAATCCTAATATTTGTGCAAACCAGTGCCGGCAGAACAATTACATAACGAAAAAGCGCTTCTGGACCAGGTGGCGCAAGGGGATGAAAGTGCATTTCGCATCGTTTTCGATCATTATCGCGATGCGATCTATGCTTTTGCCCTGAAGGTAACCCGGCATGAATCCATTGCCGAAGAAATTGTGCAGGACGTGTTCGTGAAGATCTGGATCAACCGCTCCGGTCTCGCCGCCATCCGCAACTTTGCCGACTTCCTCTACATCATCGCCCGCAACCATACCTTTAATTCCCTCCGTAGCCTCGCCCGGGAAAGAAAGCTGACTACTATAGATACCACAGCCGAACTGCAGCTAACCGGCGTATCTACCGAGGCCCTGATCGTTCAACGCGATTACGACCGACTGCTGCTACAGGCCGTAGCCCAATTGCCGGCTCAGCAAAGACTGGTGTATACCCTGGGCCGTCAGCAAGGCCTCAGCCGCGATGAGATCGCCGCCCAACTGAACATTGCTCCCGGTACGGTGAAGGTGCACATGGCGCAGGCGCTGCGAACGTTGAGGGAGTACTTTAAGAATCATCCGGATGGGATATTAGTTCTGGTAGCAACAATTCTATTAAGTAAATAACCTACCGGCGGGCGTTTCCATTAGGCATTTTGTATTTTGTTTTCCATTATCACATTATCGAATTATCAAATCATCACATTTTTTTTCAGCGTCCTAACCCTTCCTTATCCAGCCCCGTGTCTTTATTACAAACCATTCATCCTTTATACTACATACCATGCCTTTGTCCCGACTGGAATATTTGTTTACTGGTTATTGTAACCGGGCGCTCACCGATGATGAGCTGCAGGAGCTGATGTTGTTATTGCGGCAACCGGCGAATGAAGCCGCTGTGAAAGCCCTGCTCGATGGTGTATGGAACAACCTCTCCATCGACAACCAACTCAGCGCTGCTAAAGCCGACGCCTTGTTCAGCGCTATCCTGGCTTCAGATCCAGGTACGCGGACGTCTATTATACAACGACCGGTACGGCGGTTGTTTACCGCAACGCGCATTGCCGCTGCCGCCGTGTTGCTGCTTTGTATGAGTGCCGGTGTATGGTATTTCTTTTTTAAAAAACCAGCGCCGCCCACGGTACAAACCAATGAACCCGCACACATTACTAATGATATACCGCCGGGTAGAAATAGTGCGGTGTTGGTATTGGCTGATGGGAGTCGCATCAACCTGGATAGTGCCGGTAATG
>DASUVL010001157.1:0-4911 GCA_036379015.1 Niastella sp. | reverse complement strand
TTCACCTAGAGCCGCATAGTTTCTGTAAGAAGAAATGATAATGGCGTTGCATTGCTGGTATCTCCCAATCCTGCAAGAAATGTATTGTATGTGCAGGCAAAGGGCAATGATGCGGTAACCGTTTTAATCACTGATGTTAACGGACGTGTATTACAACGACAAAGAATGATCCTCAATGGTAATACGTCATTTTCTGTAAACGTTCAACGATTACTACCAGGAAATTATTATTTGCTGGTGAAGGGTAAACAGTTGCAGCAGGTGAGGGAGTTTATAAAGCAGTAAATGCATTTAATCAACATAAAAAGCCCTGACAGAATTACCTGGCAGGGCTTAATTTTTTCACAATGATCTTTATTTCACGCTTCATCCGGCTAAGCCGGGACCGTTTCACGGAGTCTCTCCTTAAAAGAAGATCTGGTACTGCAACACCACGCTATTCTTTCTCGTTCCTTTCTCAATTTTATTTAAAGCAAAGTTCTGATAATACGTTGGCCGGTTCTGCCAATCGAGCGTGAACTTTGATTTATGTCCATTGATCAGGCAATTGATGCCGGCATTGTACACGTTCATTTTCTGATCCTGCAGCCGTTCAAATTTGGCGGTAGTGAACGTGGCATATGGCATAAATCGGCTTTTACATTTCAGGAAGTTTTCGGGAAACAGGTAACCAAGCTGGGTATAAATAACCTGGCCGGTTCCAAACATCGGGTAACTATTGCCATGTGTTGGACCATGAAAGGAAATAGAATTTAAACCCAACGAACCATTGGCCGGGTTCATGGAACCGTTATACCGCATATAATTGGTGCCATAATCGGTATTGAAAAATCCGGCATAGGCGGAGATCGCATCCTGTTTGCTGCTTAAGGGCATATCCAAAAAACTTTCTACCGCAAAATGTTTCATATCCTGGAAAACTGTATCGCTCCCATTTCCCCGCTTCCACATGGCGTCTTTTTGAAAAATACCACCCACCGCAATATTGAAAACCTTTTTCTTACCCAGATAGGTACCCGTCATATAGGGTGTGGTGTGGTTTTCATGATCAAAGAACTGGTACATCAAATAACCTTGTTGTTGAAGCTGGTGACCCACCCCCGCAAAAGTAGCAGCCTGGTCAAGAATGTAGGTTGTACCGGCAGACGTAATAGGGAAAGGATCACTTAGGATAAACCGGTAGTCGAATTTACCTACCTGGCCTCTTGCATAAATACTCAGTTTTCGGCTGAACTCATCGGTTTGATCAACGGTTGACTGAGCGAACACTGGCACATCCATGGTCATGATGGAACTAACGCTGGGCTGTGAAAACCGCGATAAGCCGTTCGCAATGGTCAATCCACCGCCTACTTTCAACTGGTTACCTTTTGATACTTTGTATTCGCACAAGGCATCATGAAAAAAGGCCGCCAGTTTCCGGTTGTTGCCGGTATTGAACTGGCTGTTGAAATTGTTCATGCCAAATTGAAAATAAATAAATACGTTATCGGTCAGTTGTCCAAATGCCTGGAACCTGGTCCTGCGCAGACCGATATCAAATGAATTATCCTTTGGTTTGTTTTCAACCAATGTATATGGATTATTTTCATTGAACCGCACCCAGGTCTGATTCATTACGGTAAATTGAAAATAATGGCTTCCACTCTCATTCAGATTAAACTTCAATGCATCTTTTTCAGGTGCAGGCTGAGCAGGTGCAACAGGTGAAGTACTTCCGGCTTCCCCTGGCTGCACCTGGGCATAGGAATAAACCGATAACAATAGCAAAGAGGCAATCACAATACAAATTGTTCTCATGGTAAGTGCACTTTTGGGTTGATTTTTGGTGAGCCAACCGTGTCACGGTTATCCTTTCCCGCAGATGCGGGACTCAGGACCGTGGAACGGTTAATCGATTTCGACCGCGAATATAGTAACGGAAGATTAAAATGGGATTAGAGAAGAACACCGTAACACGGATATTCGACGCGGTTTAAACCATAGCAGGTACAGTAAATGAGATTATTAAGTAAAGTATGTAAATGTGGTAGAAATGAAGAAAATAGGAAGGGCAAACAATCGAGTTGCCCAATAACGACCTGGGCATGGTCATTTAGCATAGCAAACGCAAGAGGCAAAACAAATGTAACTATTAATTTTTTAAAATCATAATCCTACAAATAAAAGAGTCCCGCCGTTAGCGGGACTCTGGTGGTGTTAATTCTTAGGTTAGCTACAATATTATTTACCGACTTTCAGGTCTACTTTCTGTAAATCGGCAGAATTGCGGCCTAGCATACATTCAAAAACGCCATCTTCTACTCCATATTGCATTTCGGCATTCCAGAAGGCCAGTTTGCTGGCATCAATGGTAAAGGAAACTGTTTTCGTTTGCCCGGGTTCAAGCGTGATCCGCGTAAAATCTTTCAATTCTTTCACCGGTCTGGTCACACTGCTTAATTTTTGATGAATATATAATTGTACAATTTCATCGCCTTTCATACTGCCGGTATTGGTTACATCCACTTCTACTGTACCATATACTTCCGTGGGTTCCATAGAAGCCAGTCCGGTCTTTTTAACGGAAGCGGCTGGTTTTACCCGTGGTTTTGAATAATTGAACGTGGTATAGCTTAAGCCATGCCCGAATGGGAACAGCGGCATTTTTTCTTCGGCTACATAATTAAAGAACCGGGCGCTGGGTTTATGGTTATAGAAAACAGGCACCTGTCCGGTTGATTTGGGATACGTGATGGTGAGCTTGCCAGATGGGTTGGCATCGCCAAACAAAATGTTGGCAAAGGCATTACCGGCTTCTTCGCCCATATACCAACCATCAACGATAGCGGGTACGTTTTGAGCAACCCAGGGTATGGCCAACGGACGGCCATGCATTAAGTAAACAACCACGGGTTTACCGGTGGCTACAATAGCTTTAACCAGTTCTTCCTGCTGGCTTTGCAAACGCAGGTCGGCCATATCGCCAAAGTGATTAGGTCCCCAGGCTTCGCGCGATAATTGTTCATTCTCTCCTATCGCCAACACCACTACGTCTGCCTGCTGCGCTGTTTTAACTGCTTCATCGATCATTTGCGCATTTTCCGCTGCGGATGGGAAAATGATGGTATCGATATACTGGTAATTATTCTGACTGATAGAGTCGCCATTGTTGGTAATACGGCAGCCTTTTGCATACAGCACCTCAACGCCGGCTGCTACTTTATTTTTTATGCCCTCCAGCAAAGAGACATTTTTATTAGGTAAACCGGAGTAATCGCCCAAATAGTTAACGGCTGCTACCGGACCAACCACTGCAATCTTTTTGTATTGATCTTTTTTCAACGGCAACAGGTTAGCAGATGCATTGCCAAATGGCGCATTTTTTAATAAGACCATCGACTCTTCGGCAATTTTCAACGCCAGTTCCCGCCCTTCGGTATTGGCGGCATTTTGTTTGGCCTTCTCCAGGTCTATGGGCTGTTGTTGTTCAAACAAACCCAGTTTGAATTTCAGTTCCAGTATTTTAGCTACGGCGCTATCAAGCGCTTTTGTGCTGATCTTGTTTTCTTTTACAAGCGCGCCCAGGTGCCTGTAATTAACGCCATAGGGAAGATCGGTTGTTACGCCGGCATTGAATGCTTTGAGGGCAGCCGCTTTTTGATCAGCCGCAATAAAATGTTTATTCCAGAGCTGATCAATACCAAACCAATCGCTCACCACTATCCCGTTATAATTCCATTCTTTACGCAGTACGTCTTTCAGCAGCCATTTATTGGCGTGAGAAGGCATACCATCAATCTCATTATAGGAGGCCATGATACCGGCTGGGTTGGCATATTTTACACACAACCTGAACGGCTCCATATGCGCCTCGCGAATAACACGCACCGAATAGTTGGCCGGAGCCTGGTTACTGCCGCTTTCTGATTGCCCGTGGCCGGAAAAATGTTTCAGGGTGGCGGCTACATGATCGGGGGCAATGACGCCATTATTACTGCCCTGGAAGCCCCGTACAATTGCGCTACCCAGCATACCGCATAAATAAGGATCTTCTCCCAGTGTTTCACCGGTGCGGCCCCACCGGGGGTCGCGGCATACATCTACAACAGGAGCCAGCACCAGACTGGTTCCGCGTACACGAGCCTGTTTGGCGGCGTGGGTGTATATTTTCTCCAACAGGGGAATATCCCAGGAGCAGGATAAACCAATGCCATGCGGGAACACATCAACCTGGCGAGCCACCAGACCGTGATGGGCTTCATCAATGAATATGATGGGTATGCCCAGTCTGGTTTTATGCAACAGGTAATCCTGCAACCGGTTGCGGGCGGTAATGGTTTGCTCCATAGTTTCATCAAAGGCCGGGTTGATCATTCCCATGCCGTTCTTATACAATGAATCGAGCTTACCAGTATTATTAAAAAGTTTATCATCCAGTTTGGGCCGGCCGGCATGCATGGTTTGCAACTGGGCCACTTTTTCTTCCAGCGTCATGCGCGAAAGCAGATCAGACACCCGTTTGGCTACAGGTTGTTTTGGATCTTTATAGGCAGGCTGTTGCGCAATCGAATAGCTGAAGCAACAAAAAAAACAGGAAATGACGAGCGTAGCAAATTTCATTTTGAACAGTTGAGTTTTTGATAAGCAAATGTTCATGTCGCCTCATATTAATTATTTAATATAAGCGCCGACACGCGGGTTCCGAATGAAATTTGGTTGGGGGAATGCTTAGAAGAGGCTGAAGGTAGGGAAAAATACAGTATCACTTCCTGTTTTTGCAATTTTCATTTATTTCACTTTTAATGAAATAATGCCTGTTATTTCAGTATTACTGAAACAAATTACTTTATTTCAGTATTTTTGAAATAAATATACATCGGGATATGCGTAAAAAAGACTTCATTATCGTCATGGCCGACATCGTAGATA
>DASUVL010001156.1:0-5822 GCA_036379015.1 Niastella sp. | reverse complement strand
ATCAGGGAAAAATGTACCATTTATACAGCAGGTTTTCGGTTACATGCCAATGCAGAAAGATATCTGAAACCTGAACAGGAAATGTTGCGGCTTTTCAGGCAATATCCGGATGCCATTATCAAAACGCAGGAAATTGCCAATGCCTGTCAGTTTAATCTGGACTCGCTGAAATATGAATATCCCGAAGAAATTACCACTGATGGCCGCACGCCACAGTCAGCATTGACGATGCTTGCATGGCAGGGCGCAAAGGAACGCTTTGGAGAAATCATTCCTGAAAGAACTGTAGCCGCCATCAACTACGAATTGGCTTTTATTGAGCAGATGAATTATGCGTCGTATTTCTTAACGGTATACGACATAGTACGGTTTGCAAGATCACAAAACATACTGTGCCAGGGTAGGGGATCAGCCGCTAATTCAACGGTTTGTTATTGCCTGGGAATTACCAGTGTAAATCCGGCCAAGTTTGAATTGTTGTTTGAAAGATTTATCAGTTCTGCCCGCAATGAACCACCTGACATTGACGTGGATTTTGAGCACGAGCGGCGGGAAGAGGTCATTCAATATGTATATGAAAAATATGGACGTGATCGTGCTGCTATCGTAGCTACGGTTACCCAGCAGCATCAGAAAGGCGCGGTACGCGATGTGGCTAAAGCCATGGGCATTTCTGTGGATACCATTAACAGGCTTTCCCGTTCAATATGGGATTCTATTGCAGAGCGTATAGAAGAAAAAACGATCAGGCAACAGGGACTCGATCCCGGAGATCATCATTTGCAAAAAGTATTGGAGCTCACCAATGCATTCATGGGCTTCCCACGGCAATTAGGTCAGCATACGGGAGGGTTTGTAATCACCAAAGGTAAACTTACCGATCTATGCCCTATACTCAATGCCCGGATGGAAAACCGCACTTGCATTGAATGGAATAAAGATGACATTGATGCGCTTGGTTTTATGAAAGTAGATGTGCTGGCATTAGGTATGTTGACCTGTATTCGCAAAGCGTTTGATTTGGCGAAGCAACATTATAACCTTGATCTCACCTTAGCCAATATTCCCCAGGACGATCCGGCTGTGTATGAAATGATATCGCACGCCGATACCATTGGGGTTTTTCAAATAGAAAGCCGGGCGCAGCAAAGTATGTTACCGCGATTAAGGCCAAAAACCTTTTATGATCTGGTGATTGAAGTAGCCATTGTGCGTCCTGGTCCTATACAAGGCGATATGGTACATCCTTATCTGCGAAGAAGGAATGGAGAAGAACCCGTTGAATATCCATCGAAAGAACTGGAAGAGATCTTAGGGCGAACCTTAGGTGTTCCTTTGTTTCAGGAGCAGGCCATGAAGATTGCTATTGTTGCTGGCGGTTTTACCCCTGCCGAAGCCGACGAACTGCGTAGAAGTATGGCAACGTTTAAAGCGCAGGGAATGGTCACTAAATTCAAGGAGAAACTTATAACGGGCATGTCGGAAAGAGGATACGCGCCCGACTACGCAGAGCGGGTTTTCCGTCAACTGGAAGGATTTGGCTCGTATGGTTTCCCCGAAAGCCATGCAGCTAGTTTTGCCTTGTTGGTGTATGTGTCGAGTTGGTTAAAATGTTTTTATCCTGATGTGTTTGCGGGTGCTTTATTAAACAGTATGCCTATGGGATTTTATCAGCCAGCTCAAATTGTGATAGATGCAAAAAATCATGGAGTAGATATTCGGCCGGTTGATATCAATTATTCCTGTTGGAATAATACGCTCGAAGAAAAGTCGGGCCGCTTTTGTGCATTACGGCTAGGATTCAGGCAGGTAAAAGGAGTGCGCGAAGATGAGATAAAATTATTAATTGATAACAGGAAAGAAGGATTTACCAGCATTTATGAGATCCGGGATCTACAATTGCCCGAAAGTTGTTTGGAAAAGTTGGCGGACGCCGATGCGTTTCGTTCTTTAGGTCTTGACAGGCGACAGGCATTATGGGAGTTTACAACAAAGGATACGTCTATTGAATTGTTTAAAGGACAGCAACCTGCAGATGCAATCGACGAAAATGTACAGTTGCCAGAAATGAGTGTGTCTGAGCATGTGGTACAGGATTATGCATCGGTGTCACTTTCGTTAAAAGCCCATCCGGTAAGTTTTATCCGGGAGAAGCTGGAGCAATTGCATATTGTTCCCATTAAACAATTAGGAATGCTTAAAGATGGCGATCTGGTAAAAGTTTCCGGATTAGTATTAGTTCGTCAACGGCCAGGGACCGCCAGTGGTGTTTGCTTTATGACCATAGAAGATGAAACCGGTTGGGCTAACCTGGTAGTTTTTCAAAAATTGTTTGATCTGTACCGAAAAGAAATTTTACAATCCCGGCTTATTATGGTAGAAGGAAAATTGCAAATAGAAGGAGAGGTAATTCATGTAATAGTATCGGCTTGCTATAATTTTTCCAAACTATTAAAGCATTTAACAGCCTCGCAAAAAGAACAGGCGGCATTGGTAACATTGTCGCGTGGTAATGAGCAACCCGAACCGGGCAAGTTATTTGGCGAGGGGAGGAATTTTAAGTAGGTATCAAATTGAAGATTGGGGAAATGCAGAAGTATGTTCATGCGTTTCGGGTAGTGGATCTTCTATACGCTTGCCACCAGCGATGATCCGTATAGTGTGTCTCGGAAACATAACGCCGTTGGCGCATTCGATACAACCATATGCAGGTGGGCATACGGTTGTGTCGGATATTTGATTCCCAACAATATAAAACAGGTGTTTTTCACGGCATTGCGCTTTTCTTTTTTCCATACCTTTTCTAACGCTTCCGTACACCTATATTAACCTGCACCTTTCCTTTCAGTAATTATATCAAACCCTTAAAGCCTTCATTAAAAACATGTGCTGATTTTCTGGAGTTCTAAACCTTTACTCCTTTTTAAAACTACAACAAACTGTGACCGAAAATCAAAATATAGAATATAAACAGTCCTGGCGAGATGAATACCTGAAATGGCTATGTGGATTTGCCAATGCTCAGGGAGGCAAAATTTTCATCGGTATAGACGATAAAGGAGAAGTAACAGGGGTGGATGATTATAAAAAACTGATGGATGACATACCCAATAAGGCAGTCAATCATTTGGGGTTGGTGGTGGATGTAAATCTGCTTAAAAAAGACAACATGCACTATATTGAAATTGATGTACCGGTCAGCACAGTGCCTGTTTCTTATCATGGAGCCTATCATTACCGTAGTGGCAGCACCAAACAGGAACTGAAAGGCGCAGCGTTGCATAGGTTCTTGTTACAAAAAATAGGCGTTTCGTGGGAACAACAGATTGTTCCTAACGCCACATTAGATGATATAGATGAGGATATTGTAAAACGGTTTCTTTAAAAAGCAATCGGCAATAAACGTATTTCGGAACATGCGGTATCCTCTGACACGCTGACCTTATTTAAAAATCTCGACCTTGTAAATGATAAGGGGGTACTACTTTTAGCTGCATTGCTTTTATTTGGGAAGCGCCCCAAAAAGTACGCTCCGGCGGCTTGTTTCAAGATCGGTCGTTTTGGTCTATCACATAGTGATCTGCTTTTTCAAGATATAGTGGAAGGTAATATTCTGGACATGGCTGATACCATCATGGAAATCCTCAACAGGAAATACCTGGTGCGCCCCATTTTCTATGAAGGGTTATTACGCAAAGAACCGTTGGAGTATCCTGAACAGGCGTTGCGGGAAGCTATACTAAATGCCATTATTCACAAAGACTATCATGGAACAACCAACTTCCTGAGCATTTACAACGATCAGTTAACGATCTGGAATCCTGGTAAACTTCCTGACTCCCTGACGATAGACCAACTAAAAAGGAAGCACCGTTCTATACCTCGTAACAAGTTAATAGCAGATGTTTTCTTTATGGCCGGTTATATTGAAGCCTGGGGGCGCGGCATAGATATTATAATGGAAGGGTGTCGTCAATACGGCTTTCCTGAACCTGTGATCGCAGAAGAACAGGATGGAGTAAGTGTTACTTTATTAAAGGATATTTATACGGAAGATCATTTACGTACGCTGAATCTGAATGAACGGCAAATAAAGGCCCTATTATACGTGAAAGAACATGGAAAAATCACTAATACGGTATACCAAACATTAAACGGTTTAGGCAAAACAGTATCAACTATTGAATTGCAGGATTTATTGGACAAAAAATTACTGGAAAAGCTTGGAACAACTGGCCGGGGCACTAGTTATATTCTGCCAACTGAAAGGAGACGGTAATTTGCCGAAAGGGCCGGTAAAGGGCCGAAAGGGCCGGTAAACGGCCGGTAAAGGGCCGAAAGGGCCGGTAAACGGCTTGCAAAGGGCTTAAACGGCTTGTGTGTAATAAGTGTTGTATTAAAAGAAAAAAGGCAATGCCGATTGCTCAGCAAAGCCTCCATTACAAATATAAGATTAACTTCTTTTAAGAAGGATTTTTCAGAGGGTTATGCAAAAGACATTTAGAGGTCCTGTCTTGACCAACTAAATCCTGTATCAAAAACGTACTCATTTGTCCGGTTTTATACTTCGGCTTCGGTTAAAATAACCTGCAAAATATTGGTTGTTAATTGTTTGCGAATATGGCATAATGTTTAGGGACTTGGGGTATCTCAAACCTTTATCAAATGTTTAAAAACAACTTGAAGGTAGCTTTCCGAAGTATCTGGAACAGTAAGTTTTATTCATCTATCTCCATTCTTGGACTTGCGATAGGTCTTACAGCAGGCATCCTGATCCTGCTTTGGTGCCAGTATGAAAGGAGTTATAATAAATCAATTAAGGATTCAGGAAATATTTACAGGGCGGTTCCTGGCTTCCTCTCCAATGGGAATAAAAAATATTTCCCAACTGTTCCATCTGCGCTTGCTTATGTTTCCAAACAGGTGCCTGGCATAGAAAAAGTGGGTCGCATTATCAATAATTGGAATGCGATGGTGTTCAAATACAAAGAAAAAAGCTTTGCCGAAAAGAAATCTGCATTCATTGATCCGGAGCTGTTTAATATTCTTGACTTTTCCTTTATCGAAGGAAACCGGGAAATGCCTTTCCAAAACAACCGTTCCATTGTACTGACTGAGCCTTTCGCAAAAAAGTACTTTGGTGACGAAGATCCTTTGGGGAAAGTTATAACAAGGGAAGATATAAAGGAAAGTTATACGGTTACCGGAGTTGTGAAAGTATTGCCTAATGCCCAAATGAAGTTTGATTATTATCTTCCTCTGAACATTCTTAATGAATATTTTGGAAATCCGGCGGATAGCAGGAATGGAGTAGACGGGGATTGGAACAACTATGATTATGAGATGTATGTTAGGTTGAACTCCGGAACATCACCTGTGGTTGTGGCTTCAAAATTAACACAGCTTCAAAAAGTGAATGTTTCGGATGATATTACCAAAACGTTGAACTACAACCTTCAGCCAATTGTAAAAATTCATCTGTTTAATCCCGATGGAACTGATGGATTGATCACCATGGTAAGAATTTTTACATGGGTGGCTTTTGTAATACTCCTGATCGCATCCATCAATTATATAAACCTTACTACTGCTAAAGCTGCCCAAAGAGCCAGAGAAATTGGCGTGCGTAAGATAATAGGTGCCGCGAAGCAGCAACTTTTTTTCCAGTTTATCAGTGAATCGTTTATTGTCTTCCTGTTGGCAATGATTGTTGCTGTGTTGCTGATAATACTCCTGTTTCCGTTATACAATTCATTGACCGGGAAAGACCTTTCTTTTAATATATTAGATCCTGCCGTATTGAAAGTGTTGGGCGTTACAAT
>DASUVL010001155.1:0-2896 GCA_036379015.1 Niastella sp. | reverse complement strand
GTTCGAAAGGCGAAACACTTCATCATCAGTAATACAACCTATATTGATAGTAGCTTTTGTGCCGCTGTACAAGGCGCTATAATCAGATGCCCAACATGCCGGCATAGCAAACTGCAGCACAAACATTTTCAGGTTATCATTTATATAGAAGGTTTTAATACACCCACTCACCACGAAATATTCACAATCTATTCTATCGCCTGCAGTAATAATATATTCCCCTTTTTTATAGGATTCAGCTGTGAAGCAGTCGAAGAAATCGTTGAACTCATCGTCCGATAGTTTAACGATTTTCGCTATATGTTCTTTCAGTAGTTGTTTTTGATCCATACGATACATATGATTTAGCCCGAATGAAAAATTATACCCGCAAATCCTAAATTACAAAAAATGCACACGCTCATATGATAAATCTGCATAGTTATTCACGGGTATTAACTTAATGTATATTCATTGGGTCTACAAAAAGGGTTACGTTACTTTAGTATCCTTAATTAACCATTTAATTATTATCCATGAAGATTTTTAAAAGATTTTCGTTTTCGAATGTTGGTGCTGGCTATATCCATGTTGCCGATGTTACTACGAATTGTCCTACGACTATTAGTGCTAGAATTTCAGTCACGACTTCATTTAATGCGCCCTCTGTTATTGCTTATCTTAAATTCGATCCGATTTCAGGAAGCGATAAATCGATAGGAAGACAAGTAACTTCTGCAGATGGGTATGCTTACCCTATGTCGAATGGTGGGGGCCAGGATAATATTTACACCGAAGTTAATGGTGAAATATTGGTGCGATTGGTGGAGGATACTGTAACCCCAACCCAGGGAGAGGCTATTGTGATGATAGAAGTAGAAACGCTTCCAATTTCCTGAAGGTGGTTCTCTCCAGGAATTATATGCAGACCATAAAACGCTAAACAGACTGAAAGGCTTCACGAAAGTGGGGCCTTTTTGCATTTGTTTATGCGTTGGATTCATATCCCCGGCTGGTGGACTTGGGTTCAATGGTTGGCGCTTATGGCCATACACCAGATGGAACATGAGGGAGATAATAGCGGATCATCCGAACATACCGTTTATTCCCTGACGCTTTCCGGGGCCTTTTGAATACGTCAAAACTACTTCATAGGTACTCCTGCTTCAATTAGTAGCCACCTTTTTATGAATATTTTCCATCTTTGGTATCACAAAACAGGCAAGGTTTTCTGCCGGAACTCCATTGAGTTTTTCAATACAAGCCCCTGGTTAATCGAAAATTAACTCCCAAAAAGTTTCATACAGCAAGAAATCACAGTTTTTAATCATTGTTATTTTTTAATCAGTAAAACCTAAGTTTTATGCAATTAATCCATCCATGTGAACACAGGGGCCGAAAAATGTCTCTTATGGTATCTATCCTGTTACTGGTTCTGCAGTACCCGGCCTTTTCACAGAACTGGAGATTGATCAAATCCACGTATCCGACAACCGATGCTCCTGTTATCGCTTATTCTGTTGCAGATTATGGCGCCACGGGTGACAGTATTACAGATGTTACGTCCATCTTCCAGAACCTGCTCAATTCATTGGGAAATACAGGCGGGGGTACCCTGTTCGTTCCCAAAGGGAAGTATGCCATCAAAGGCAACCTGCTTATTCCGAAAGGAGTTACGCTAAGGGGCGAATGGCAACAACCGGTAAAGGGTCAACCCATTGCCGGCACCATACTTATGGCCTATGCGGGTCGGGGAAGTACCAGTGCAACAGCCTTTATTACGATGCAAACTTCTTCCGCTGTTCAGGATATGGCGATCTGGTATCCACAACAAACGCCCAATAACATTACTCCTTATCCGCCAACGATCCTGTTCGGCCAAACGGGGTATTTCGGCAATGAATTCTGCAATGCCAAAAACATTACGCTCGTCAATGCGTATGACGGAATTATATTTTCCACAGCTAATGGAGGAACCTGTCCGGTTATTTTTAACGTATATGGAACGCCGCTGCATACCGGCATCCAGATCGACAATATTGTAGACGTTGGCCGGCTTGAACAGATCAATTTCTCACCTTCTTATTGGTCGGGGTCGGCGCTGGCCAATGCGCCGGCGGCGGGCAACTCCTTTGCAAGCTGGATCTATCAGAACGGTACAGGCATTATGATGAAACGCAATGACTGGACGTACACCAGCTTTGTAAATATCGAAGGATATAATGTAGGATTCCGGGCGGCCCAGTCGGCAACAAGTCCGGGCAGTTACCCGAATGGGCATAATTATTCTATGACATTTACCAATTGTAATACGGCTGTTAAGGTAGATGGCCTGCCAGATGTGGGTATCATGTTCTCCCGCATCACGGTTACCGGCTGTACCTCGGGATTTGTGCTGTCGCCCGGTGTCAGAAATGGCGCCATACAATTACATACCTGTAACCTTTCTGCAACGGGCAATGCCATCTCCATCGACTCCGGCGTTACCGGCAGTTTCCTGATGCAGCATACTACCATCAGCAGCGGTCAGGTGAACGTGGCGGGAAGTACGTTTACTGCATCTGACTGCGACTTCAACAACGGCGGCACACAATGTACGATTGGCAAGCGCGCCAGGGCTGTGCTTACCGGTAACCGTTTCAGCGGTGGTATGAATATCCGGAACAACTCATTGTATGTAAATACCATCGACAGTACCCCACTGTCATTGAGCCAGATGCCTGCTATACCAACCATTACTACCGAAACACATATGCCAGGAAGGTTGGTGTTGTACCTGGCAACAGCTGCCCCGTATAATGCAAAAGGGGACGGAACAACTGATAATACAACGGCGATTCAAAATGCCCTAAACCAGGCTGCTGCCGATGGCGGTGGTATCGTATTCCTTCCGCCGGGTAAATACAAAGTGCTGGGT
>DASUVL010001154.1:0-4517 GCA_036379015.1 Niastella sp. | reverse complement strand
GGCGGATGGGGCGGTAACCTGCCCTTGCAGAACCTGGTTGATGATTACCAGATGGATAATGGCAAACCCATTGCCGATGGTACATCTGGTTATGATCCCAATAACCCGTATGTGGGCCGCGACAAACGCTTTTATGCAACTATCTTATACAACGGTGCCAGCTACCGCGGTAGTACCATTGAAACCTTTCTCCCGGGTGGTAAAGACAGCAAGGATGGTAAGGAAAACTGGAACACCTCAAAGACCGGTTACTACCTGAAGAAGTTCATGAACGATGTCTATCCCCTGAATAATCCCTGGGGTAATGCAGGATTTCAACCCTGGTTCTATATTCGCTACGCAGAGATATTGCTGAATTTTGCAGAAGCTGCTAACGAAGCATATGGTGCTGATGTAGTGCCTACCGGTTCAACTTTATCGGCGCGGACTGCGGTGAATTTAATCCGTCAAAGACCGAGTGTAAACATGCCTGCGCTGCCAGCCGGTTTATCGCAATCGCAAATGCGCGATGCCATCCGGAACGAACGGCGCGTTGAGCTGGCGTTTGAAGAGCACCGGTTCTATGATGTAAGAAGATGGAAGATTGCTGATGTAACGGAAAATAAGCCAGCCGGTGGTATTAATGTAACCAAAAACGGCAGCACGTTTACCTATGCCACCAAAGTGGCCCTGGATGGCCGTCGTTTTGAAACCAAACATTACTGGTTACCAATACCACGTGCCGAAATACAGGCCAGCAATAATAAAATTCAGCAAAACACCGGTTATTAATGACATAAAATTAGACTGAAAAACCAAAAGAGGCTGTGTACCTACAGCCTCTTTCATTTATAACACGATATATGGCTGTTAAATTGTAAAGAATCAGGATATGAAACAGACACGAAATTATTGGTTGCTTTTGTTTTTCCTGTTGCCTGCCATCCTGTTTGCCCAGGAAACAAGGCAGCAGCTTTTATTCAATACAGACTGGCAGTTTCATAAAGGCGATGTGCCTGGCGCCGAAAAACCTGCGTTTAATGATGCCGGCTGGCGAACCCTGCAACTGCCGCACGACTGGAGTATTGAAGGCCCATTCAGTCAGGAATGGGCAAGTGGTACCGGTTATTTGCCCGGCGGCATTGGTTGGTATCGCAAAACGTTTACGCTACCGCAACAATACACAGGCAAGCAGGTATCTATTTACTTTGATGGCGTATATAAAAACAGTGAAGTCTGGATCAATGGCCATTACTTAGGTAAGCGACCCAATGGCTTCATTCCTTTTCAATATGAGTTAGCAAAATACCTTCAGCCTGGCAAGAATACCATTACCGTAAAAGTCGATCACACCACGTTTGCCGATTCAAGATGGTACACCGACTCAGGCATTTATCGCAATGTATATTTGGTTGTCACCAATCCCATACATATTGACCAATGGGGTGTAGCGTTCACGACACCCGCAGTATCAGCCACCAGTGCCAATGCGCGTATTCGGGTAGCAGTAGTGAACCCTACCAAAAGCAACAAACCGGTGACTGTACAATATACCCTCACCGATCAAAATGGGAAACAGGTAGCTACAGTACAAAAAAACAGTACAGCTACAGCAGCCGCTACAACAAACGTTGATGGCGCTTTTACCGTTGCGAATCCGGTATTATGGTCAGTTGACAATCCCTACCTGTACACCTTACAGGTAACCATTCAATCAGCCGGTAAAAAAACAGATGAGTGGACGGATAAAGTAGGCATCCGCTCCATAAGATATGATGCTAACAAAGGATTTTTTCTGAATGGTGTAAACACAAAGTTATTAGGTGTATGCATACACGATGATGCCGGTGTGCTGGGCGTAGCGGTACCGGAAGAAGTTTGGATCCGGAGACTGCGTACATTGAAAGCAGCCGGTTGCAATTCGATCCGCTTGAGCCATAACCCACATGTTGATTATTTGTACAGGCTATGCGATGAAATGGGTTTCGTGGTCATGGATGAAGCGTTTGATGAATGGGAAGTAGGAAAAAACAAATGGATCAAAGGCTGGAATAACGGCACGCCGGGCAAAGATGGTTATCATACTGACTTTGCAGCATGGGCCCATAAAGATCTGCGGGATATGATACTGCGCAATCGCAATCACCCATCTATCATAATGTGGAGCATTGGTAATGAAATAGATTATCCCAATGACCCGTATTCACATGAGATCCTCAACTCAGGAAACAATCCGCAGATCTATGGCAGAGGGTACCTGCCCGATCATCCGCCGGCTGCACGGCTGGGCGAGATCTCAAAACAATTAGTACAGGTAGCGAAAAAGTATGATACTACGCGCCCCATTACAGCCGCCTTGGCGGGCGTGGTGATGTCAAACACCACCAGTTACCCTGGCAACCTGGATATTGTAGGCTATAATTACCAGGAATACCGCTTTGCGGAAGACCATAAAAAATATCCCAACCGCATAATCTATGATAGTGAAAACGGCATGCGGCTCAGCGCCTGGAATGCGGTAGACAGCAATAGTTATGTGGCCGGTCAATATTTGTGGACGGGAATTGATTATCTCGGAGAAGCAGGCCAATGGCCTAACCGCAGCAACCAGGCCGGCCTGTTAGATCTGGGTGGTTTTGCAAAACCGGAATATTATTTCCGTCAAAGTATCTGGACGAAAAAGCCTATGATCTATATGGGCACCTCCCGCATTCCTAAATCAGAAGACAATGGCATCTGGAGCCATAAACAGGCAGCGCCCACATGGAAAGGCACGGATGGTGATTCAATAAGAATAAACTGTTTCACCAACTGTGAGGAAGCTGAACTGTTTTTGAACGGGCAATCATTAGGCAAAAGAAGTATGGCCGATGCAAAGAACCGGATCTTATGGTGGAACACGGTGTATCATCCGGGCGAACTCGTAGTAAAAGGTTATAACAAAGGCGCTGAAGTAGCCCAGTATACCTTGAACACTACGGGAAAGGCAACAGCCATTAAAGCAACCGTTTATAAAGATGCATTGATCGATGAACAAGCCTGCGTACAACAGATAGAAATCGCACTCACTGATTCAACAGGAAAAACGGTGTATGACGCAGATAACGCAGTAACCGTACACATTACCGGACCAGCCACGTTGATGGGTATAGAAAACAGTGAAGCGAATGATGTAGGCGATTATAAAGCCAGCACAAGAAAAGCAAAAAATGGCGTATTGATCGTATATGTGCAACCGCCTGCAAAAGGCGGTAAATATGAAGTGAAGTTGGAGTCACCTGACCTGGCGCCGGTGGTATTGAAGTTGTAATTATTAGTTGATACGTTGACAAGTTAATAGAGTTGATAAAGGCCCCTTTCAACATTATCAACTAATCAACCTTGGTTTCTCTTACAAGGTGGTTCATCCCTCTCTTTGAACCCACCTTTTCGTTAGAAAAAAGCTGCCTGTTATGGCAGCTTTTTTTGGGAATATGCTTACATATGCTTTTTATCAAATATCATCTGCAAACAAAATCTTAAATATTCCCCGCAAGCAAGCAGAAACAGCGTTTAAGTATAACCTTTTATATAAAAAGAGTATTTTTCGAGCGGGAGCTGTTACAATGCTGACTATTAGGTTGGCCTGTACAAAAGCCTCTACCCTACTTAAACGCCAAACCATGAATGTACGCCTGCTCTTTACCATTGGTACAGTTGTTTTTTTTAGCCATACAACAACTGCACAAAGTTCTAATTTCTTTATTGATACGTTGGTGAACAACAACTATAAATATGTATCTATAGGCTATCCGGAAGACCGCCGCAACCAATCCGAGGTATCTCCTGACTCCGTATTAAATATTGTTAAGATATCAAAAAGCGCCTTTGTAGCCCTTTCAAAAAATTATTCTCCCACAATAACGTATGATACTTCTGCAATAATCCGGACTAAAAGATCTTTCACAATAAAGAATGGGCATTTTAAACAAACATTTACGACCGATCAGGAATCTGAATTCACCTATGCCGGCATCATTGCCCCTTTAAACTTATATGTTGTACATACAGCGTATTTGCAACAGGAAATTGCCTCAGCTGAGTTTATTGATTACAGAACAGGTAAATCGTATGAGATTCCATCATGTGCCAATGAGGGCACGCAGGATATACTTATTTCTCCTCAGCATGGAACATTGCTGACCTATTCAAACTCCGATTTTCTAGAGGGGTCATGTTGTATTAACCTGCTAAAGATTAAAAAAAATCCTAAAAAGCAACGCTATACGATGAAGACAACCTGTGTCATAAATTTTGATAGAATGAATATTCAAAAATTGGTTTGGGTAAATGAAAAATGTTTTGCGATGGAGGTAACAGAAAGGGAACATGTTGAGTATGACAACGACCATATCACCGGAAAAAAGAAAAAGTATTTTCTGAAAGTTAATTTAAGGTGAGCCTCCGCCATCCCGATTGCTATCGGGAGGAGAACCCACCTTTTTATTCTATTATTACAAGCTATTCAAATACACTTCCAGCATCGTATAGCCGCTGGA
>DASUVL010001153.1:0-3705 GCA_036379015.1 Niastella sp. | reverse complement strand
GCATCATACGCAACGGATCATCGCTGAACGTTTGTCCGGGATCGAGGGGTGTTTGAATGATCTTTTTCTCCAGATCGAGCAAACCATTAAAAGGATCTATGAGTTTACCATAATCAGCTGTATTCAATGAAATGGCCATGGCATTGATGGTAAAATCCCTTCTGTCCTGGTCGTCTTTTAGCGTACCCGGTACTACCTCCGGGTTACGGCTGTGATAGCGGTAACTTTCTTTACGCGCGCCTACAAATTCTATTTCGAGTGTGGATTTCTCCTGTACCGGTGTATCTCCCAGGTCTGCCTCTGCAACGGGTGCATCCATCTCCATATGACCGGGTTCACCATTGTCTTCAGCACTAAGGTGTTTGTGTTCACCACCTGCATGCGGTTCCTCGTAAAAGTGCTTTAATTTTATCTGGGCAGTGCCAAAATTTTTAAAGAAAGAAACGGATGGTTTGGGTTGAAACCGTTCGGCTACTTTATGGGCCAGTTGAATGCCATCGCCTACACAAACAATATCGGCATCTTTGGTAGGCCGGCCCAACAATTTATCGCGCACAAAACCACCAATGACATACGCAGGCACACCCAGCTCCTCTGCGGCATGAGCGATCTTTTTAAAAACAAATAATTCCTTTTCGTTGCACTTTATCTCCATCAACAACAAATGTATTAATGTTTCGGATAACTATAAACTATTCAATAGTTGCTCATTGGTTATTTCGTATGCACATTTAAAATGCCCCAATGGACAGGCTGCTTTGCCATGCAAGCCGCATGGCCGGCAGGGTAATGGCCCCTGGATCTCTACAATAAACCGCTTATCCGATAAAGGTCCAAACCCAAACGAAGGCAGGGTTGAACAATATACCGCTGTCACCGGTGCATTTACCGACGAGGCAAAATGCATGGGCGCCGAATCATTTACGTAATTCATGGCAGCCTCTTTCATCAGCGCTGCCGATTGCAGAAAGCTGAGTTTACCACATAAATTTATTACGGTTGCGGGTATATCTGCCGTGCGGATATCTTCGGCCAGCGCCACATCACCGGGCGCGCCCAGCAAATAGATCGTATAGCTGGCAGGCACCTGTTTGGCAAAAGAGATCCATTTATCTTTTGGAAATTGTTTGGTGAACCAGACCGATGCGGGTGAAATGGTGATATAAGGCTGTTTTTTATAGGCCTGTACAGCCGCTGCATCCTGACTGGAAGGATACAGATGCGGTTTCATTACTTCGTCATTGGTAAAATCACGGATCAGTTCGTTATTGCGGTCAATTTCGTGCAGGGGATGATCGACATCGCTGATAACATGTTTTATTTTTTTATCAAACAGCCAGCTGAATGGGTTCTTATCGAATCCTATTTTTTCACGGGCGCCGGAAAAGGCAGTCAGTATACCGGTAGCGGCAAACCGCTGAACGTTGATCACTTTATCATAGCGTCGTTTCCGGATTGTTCCTAACAGCTTCCATAGATTTTTCAGCTTGCCTTTCTTTTTATCCCAGATCAGCACTTCATGCAGATACGGATGATTTTGCAGCAGGCCTTCATTGCCTTTTCTAACCATAAAATCAATCTGTGCTTCGGGAAACTGCCTATGCAATTTTTCCACGATGCCGGTTGCCAGCACCACGTCTCCAATAAAGGCCGTTTGTATTACGAGAAATTTCATTAATAATTTGTTGTTTGAGGTGCTACTCTCTGATCACCGTGACACTACTGTCCTTATTCCACTTGATAATCACGGAAGGCGCATGTGCCGTGGTATCTTTTTGCCGGTATTGCACAATATAATCCACGCCCTGCCAGATCACCGGCATTATATCGCCAAAAGAAGCCGGCGACGGGTCGCCCGACAGATTGGCCGAGGTGGAAACAATGGGTTTGCGAAACCGCTTGATCAAATGCTTGCAAAAAGTATCTTTTACAATGCGTATGGCTACTGTTCCATCGGTATTGATCACATTATCGGCTAACCCAATGGCGCCATCATAAATAACCGTGGTGGGCTTTTTAGTTTTTGCCAGGTAATCAAAAACCTGCAGGTCAATATGCGCCACATATTGCATCAGTTCTTTTTCATCGGCCAGCAATACGATCATGCTTTTTGCCTCGGGCCGCTGTTTCAGATTAAAGATCCGGTTAACGGCCGTAGCATTGGTAGCGTCGCAGCCAATGCCCCAAATGGTATCCGTAGGGTAAAGGATCAATCCCCCACCCTGTAATACTTTCAAACAATGGTCAACGTCGTGTGAAAAATCCATGGTGCAAATGTAGGGGCAAAATGGCAACCATACAACGTAACCAATGAGTTACCTGCAATGGCTAAGGCCCTGAACCCCAGTGGGTGTATATTAAAATTTTAAAATAACCAGCTTGCGTAGCGTTTTGTCGTAATAAGCATGGTAATACCGGCCATTGGTCATAAACAGGTTCTCCGCTTCCCAGGGAATTTTAACACCTATAGTATAATATTCTATTCGTGCATTGATAGAATTGCCTACGGCACCCTCAACATGCTCAAAAGTGTCGGCATTCAACAACATTTTAAAGTGGGCCGATTTGAGCCAGGTATTACGATAAAAACCACCAGCAGGCACTGCGACCCCGGACGATCCTGGCCCCCCGGCGGGCTTTACCATGCCACCGTTAAACCCTGAAGTCATTTTTGCAAATGACCCAACAATTATTTCCACCTGGTTATTAGCATTTAATGTGGCGGTGATCACCGCATCGCCATTCACCAACTTTCGCAGTAATTGTTTGGTTTTGCCCAACTCGCGCAGTGCACCAAAACTATATGTACCACCTTCCTGTACGATCGGTGTATTTTTAAATGAAATGTCATCTTCCTTGTTGGCTACATACGATCTTTTGATAACCCCGGTATACAGGTCAACTACCTGTATACACAAACTATCTAATGTGGCCAGTAAGTAATATAATTTGTTCCGCAGTAAAAAAGAATTATCAGAATAATCGCCATTTGGCGAAACATCACCACCTGTATGATGTTTTATTACCCAGTTATTTACTTTTTTGTGTACCAGGTCAAAGCTATATACGTGTGTTGAATCCCGGTGGTTATTCATTACCAGGAAAAGGGTATCGTTTCGCGGGTATAATTTGTTGCCACGAACAGCCGTATTGATGCTGCATTCGCCTTCCAGGTCAACCTTTTGAACACTTACCGAACGGCCAGCCCCATTTAAAGCGGTTATATCGTCCCACCCGCCTTCATTGAAGGCATACCGTAAAGTATCCCACTGCTGCTCACCGGTAAAATTGTATATGATGAACTCAGACGTTTTATTCCTGGCCGTAAAATATAAAAAGCGGTCCCCGCCATTGAGATAGTCAACCACCTTTTCTTTTTTCAGATCAAATTCAACCAGGTAGTCTTTTATATTACCAGTTGTAATATCCAGCACCCAGTTATGCAGCATATCCTTTCCCTTCTGTTCAGTAAAAAAATACACTTTAGAATCGCGGATAAACCCACCCAACACTTTTTCGCTCGCTTTACAGGCAAAATTGAATTGCTGAATAACGGCTACCTCGTTATTAAATACAAATGCCCTGATGCTGTCGATATCTACAACAAATGTGCAGCTTTGATCTTTGCTTTTGTTGGAAATGGTATGTAATTCTATTTTATTCCCGCGCCAGCCAATGTATTCTTCAAAATGTTTCTGCTGGGCT
>DASUVL010001152.1:0-14737 GCA_036379015.1 Niastella sp. | reverse complement strand
ACACGAACCGGGCCGGGTTGAAGTGCACGGTCGTTGGCGCAAGTTCAATGATGAGGCGTACGTGAACGTCAACAACTATGAGGACCGCTGGACAACCAACCGCGGCCTGGAAGAGGAAGTGAGAAATTATCTTTCGCTCAGTGAATTTGATCCGCAGGCGATGACCACTTACCAGGATGAAAGCGATACCCCCGATGGCAGCTTTATGGATCTGCCGTTGTTGAAATTCCTGAACGTGGCTTCGCTGGATTATCATATGGCACGCATGATGGGCCTCGGCTATATTGACACCTTTAAGAAAGATCCTGATGAACCCGTGATCTTCCTGGTGGAATACGTTACCGAAAAAGATCCGGAAGATTATAACCGGCCAATGCGCCGGCAACACCTGTATTTTAGTTTGCCTACAGCTATGAGTATGGAGCGCCCGCCATTGAACCTGGTATTGGAGCCGGTGCAATGTGGACTGGACGTTACCAACGGTACCGGCAATCCGCTCGCCATTACCGATGCCCAGGGCTATTCATTGTATGAGCCTGTGCGTTTTGTAAAGCTGAAGGCTGCTATACAGGTGGATCATTCGCAATACGATGGATTTTTTAACCCGTGGGTGGAATTTCAAAGCAGTGATTTTACCACGCCTGTTTTTGTGGGTATTGAGAACCGGAAGAAAGGCAAAACTGAATGGCGGAATCCGGAATTGTCGCACCATGAACAGTATGTAGATACCTCGGGCGTGCTGGAAACGCAAACCATATATTTTGATAAGACCAGTACGGCTCCAACCTATATACACCAGGTAACCGAAGAAGGGGCAGATGAATACGTGGTGTACCCGGTGAACATTTTCTCGCGTACATGGGAACGCTTAGGTCTTGTTGAAACAGACGAAACAAAGTTCCCGGTGGCCAATACGCTGAAGGCGCCAGTGAATGTGGCGGTACAATTGATACAGGAAGAAAATCCCTTATTGCTCACCTCGGCCCAGGAACAGCAATGGCTGCAGCAGATAGACCCGGATAGGAAGGAGATCTTCAGCCGCCTGAGCTTTGAATACAAGCACATTCACGATCTCAATTACCGTTTTGGTAACCGGGTGCAGGTGTTTCACAAAAAGCACCTGCCGGTGAGCATCATTGGTTCGCTTACACTCAACGAAAATACCGACACCAATGTACCCGAGTGTGTGCTGCGTACGGGCAATTACAGTTACCTCAGCACCGGTCAGCAGTTTGTGCCTACTATAACACAAGCCGATAAAGCAAGATTCATCGGTAGTAAACTTACCTATCGCAATGTGAGCTACACCATCATCGATGTTATCGATACGCAGGCCGATGGCAGGTATCCCTCCATCAAAATAAAAAAGAACGAAACGCGCGAAGCCATTTTCGTGAATGGAACTTACCAGTTGAAACAGGTATTTCAGTCGCCCGAGCTCAACAGCAATGAGGCGTTCCTGATAGTAGAGAACCTGTCGCCCGCGGCCAATTGGGCGGAAGCCACGCCTAACCGGCTGGCTTTCGAGATCGATCTCGGTCAATCGACCTGGCCTGCACATACCGAAACTTATCTCGATAGTGAAGGCAATGTAAAAGAAGAAATAGTGAAGGGTATATGGGATACCGCTACCATTACGCCTATGCCCGATCAGGAAGGGATATACGAAGTGGTATTCGATCACCAGCAATTGAGCAATCACCCGCAATTTATTACGCCCGACAATGCCGGTGGCGTAGGCAGTGTGAACTGGTACCGCGGCAGCATAAGAGTACATATACAACAGGATGCGGCCAACAATATGCAGCGAAAAGAATGCAGTGTGTTGCAGATCGATGAACTGAATACCGGTAACCATTTGAAGCTGATCATAGCTGACAATGAACTGTCGGCAACGCCTGGCGAGAACATCAAAACGGGTACTGGTATTTCGGTGAATTTTCACCCGGGTTACCGCGTGTACCTGCGCAAAGACGATGCTGCAGCCTTTAACCAGGCGAATATTTTGCCGGTTGAAGATGAAGGCAGTCGTACCTCATTGGTTGGTTTGCGTACGCTCGATACCGCTACACTCGATAACCTTAACCAGCCGTATGCATCGCCCATGAGCGTGCCGGCCATGTTGCTGGCCCGGGAATTAAAACCGCCAAAAGCGCCACACAAACCTATTGGGCCTATGTTTGCCACACCGCCTGATTATTTCAACAAAAGCAGCTACAGTTTTGAAGTGGAGTTTGCGCACAAGCCATGGGGTATTGTTGGTTACCGCGCTTCGCTGGATGCGGTACTGGCCGGCCTGTATGCGCCGGCTACCATTGAACAAATAAAAGCGACATTACCACCGGTGAAAATGGACGTATTCCTGGAAGAGCGATGGGGCAATTTATTGTCGTTCGACTATGGCAGCAATGCCGGGGAGTTTGACAATTTTGAACAACCGGATGGCAGTTTGTATAAATTTCCCAACCCAAACCGCTCGCCGCAATTTGATGCACCTTACAGCAAACCGGGCGATGTGGTGGGCAAGATAAAAGATGCAGTGTACAACAGCCTGTTACCGCTCACCGAACAGCCATTGATATTTGAATACATCAAAGGCGGTAACTATGTGCCGCAACCAAAGAAGCAGAGCATTACCGACCGCAATGGCAAACTGTTGCATCCCACGCATCCTGATTTTGAGCAGGCGCCCATGGCTAAAAAACTCAGCAATACCAAAATTTTGTTTACCGATTTTACGCTCGATGGCAATATGCATAGCAACACCGCCTATGTATATGTGGTGCGGGAAATAAGCCGGTCGATGCAAATGGGAGAGCCCGGTCCGTTTGTAGGACCTATACAATTGCTGAATACAAAAGCGCCGGAAAAACTGCAGGTGCAAAAAATGGTGGGCGATTCGCCTTCTGCCTTCAATGCGTACAAACCTTCGGTACAGTTTGTGGTGAATACCTTTTTGCCCAGCCAGGAAATATCGCGTATACAGATCCTGCGTGGATCAAGCGGCGCCGAGGCATTGTCGCCCCGCAGCATGACGTTGGTAAAAGAGGTAGATGCCAGTGAGCTGGACCTTGGCGCCGATACGTTTACGGTGGTGGATGATTTCAGCAACGATACGGAAGTGCCGTTTGGCGCACCATTGTATTACAAGCTGGTAGGCGTGCGCAGTGTGCGGTATACCGACCTGTACGGACAGGCAAAAGAAATAAAGGTGTATTCTGATCCTACCAAAACACTGCTGGCAAATGTAGTGGATACGGTGCGGCCCGAAGCGCCGTTGCCCGAGGTGATCAATGTGGTGTCAACCGGTGATACCATTACGCAGGTGGATATTCGCTGGAACAAGACCTGTTTCAATGGTAAATATGTATTATCGTTCCTGAATACAGCCAATGCCTGGCAAAAGCTGAATGAAGTAACCAGCAATGATGTGCAGCAGTTGCAATATAGCTGGAACGACAACCTCAACAAATTTGATGAGAGTGGCAATGCGATCTATTACAAGGTGAGGGTAGAAGCGACCAATACATCGGGCCTTGTAAGCAGGGCCGAGAAAATAGTTTCGTTCCGGGCAGTGTAGCGGCGGTTATTAAAAAGCCTTTGACTGGTATTCGTTATAACATGTCCCCCTGGCGTGGTCAGGGGGCTTTTTTATGGGTATGGCAGCTTATTGGAAAACAGCCGAGGGAAAGCCTCTGATTTCGACCACCGTTGCAACTATAGGCTGTTTGCGGTGGTTTATCTTTCAACTGTTCGGGCAGCTATCAATTTATCAAGAATTTTCAAATAAAGCCCAGTAGGAACTTGTCGTTCGTAATCGTACTTTGTTTTATGGGATATCACTACGTCAAGCTTTGGTAGAACAGTAATAAATTGGCCAAAAGCCCCTGTAGCGGAATAAGCTCCTTCGTACACTCCTTTGTTATACGGAGAATCCCAGACCCACCATAAGTATCCATAACCAAAATGAAAATAAGCGGTCTTATTTTGCGCTGCTTCCTTGTATGTGGTAACAGGGAAAGTTATGGTTGATACCCAATTGGCGGGAAGTACCTGCTTATCTTTCCACTTTCCTTTTCTAAGCATGAGGTAACCCAACCTTGCCATATCACGGGTAGAGAACCACATGTGATATGCCAAATACTTTGACCTTGTTGTGTCACCCGTTTTCCGTTGCATGTCTTTTCTCCAATCTTGCATGTGCAGCGGTTTTGCCAGTATGGAATCGATAAGCTCGTAAATGTTTTTACCTGTGTGCTGCTCCAGAATATACCCGGCTATATTGAAGTCCCAGTTGTTATATAGCCAAAAGCTACCCGGTTCAACGCTGCCCCTTTTGGGTGCCATAGAAGAAGCATCACCTTCGTTGCTGGCAGGATGATAAACACCGGATCGGGCCGTGAGTAAATCATTGATTGTTGTTTTCTTTTCGATAGGCAATAGCCCACCCACGTCATCGAGTCCTAATTGTTCTATGGATGCATTAAGATTGATGGTGCCATTCTCTACAAAGGGTCCATAGAGCATGGAAAGAACACTCTTTCTACAAGACGCCAGATAACTAAGTTCTTGTATGTCTCCATATTCAAATAAGACCCGACCACTTTGAATCACCACTATTCCTGTCGTGTGAGCACTATCGATAATAAAGCTTCGAAGTTGTTTAAGCTTATTGTTGTCCCAACCAAATGCGTTTGGATTGATCATTCTGTCCCAAGTGCTATCAGGATAAACCTCTATTGAGCTTTGGGAAAAGGTTGTTGATTGAGCAACAGTCAAAAATGGTAATAGTAAGCCGAAAAGCATAAATTTCCACATGGTAAGGCGTCTTATAAGTAAGAAGTCATTAATTCACCGCTAACACTTCAATATACGTAACTTTTTTGTTCCAATTGTGACTGATGATCAGCCAAATTTACGGCGCTTCCTTCCATCTGTGCCTTGCGAAAAAATGAAGTGGGGCAGGGCCATACCCGGCGTCTTGGCGTATATTTATGTATTAGCAATCATTATCTATTCAAAATGAAAGCTCAAATATTAGCAGCTATTAATGACATGACTTCTCCTTTGTTTCGAATCATGTCTGTTTACAACGAAAACGAACCTCACAGACGACAAATAGACGGTGATATCTGCGCATTTCATATTGGCAATGGCTATATTTTAAGCGTTGCACATGCCTTGAAAGGAGAACTCACAATATTTCGTTCAATGACTGAGGCAGACTATCAAGCCACTATTATACCTCATTTAACTGCCGCTGAGATCTTGCAGTTTAACGGATGGTATATGCTTGATAACTCTACTAACAAAAGATATTTAAATGTAGCCAATCAAAACGACTACACTTTGTTAGTCGATATTTTGAAGAGAATTAATTACGATACCAGGATCGAAACCTTATATCAAAATAACATCTGTAAACCATATTTGATCATTCAACAGAAAGCATCACAATTCTATAATGATGCTGCCGCACATGCCCGGTTTCATCCTTCACTTAAATTTTTAGACCCAAACTCACAGAGGCAAACGTATTTGATTGAAATAGAATTGATAGAATCTTTTACGGCTGACGACGTTGCACTTTATAGAATTATCAATACGCACCAAAGCATAATTGACTTAATTCCCTTTTTCGAAATTGACAATGAAATATATGATATTTCAGAAAGGGACTTCTACTGTCTTCAATCAGCGCCATCCGATTTAACGCCTGGAAGATTATTAAATGAAGCTAAAATTGAGGGTCTTTTAGACCAATGGATAAAGCAGCCTGACAGAATTGGCGGCAACTACACTTTGGAAGGACTACGATACCTGATTAAGGGATATTTTCGGTTCGGATCTTCAGGAGCTCCTTATTTAAAATTTGACGCAGGAACAAACGTTTTTAAGGTCAATGCAATTCAAAGTGAAGCTTGTCCCATACAAATGACTATTAATGAAAATAGAAATGGCAATTTTCAATGGATTAACGCAATTGCCACCCCCTTGGCAAATGTGATCGACAGAATTATTGCCCATAAAAATCTTTAACGGTTACACTCCCAATAAAAAAACATCCCCTCCCGATGTAGCGGGAAGGGATGCTATTAATTGGTATTACTTTTTATTTAAGAAAGCCATTATATTCATCATCTGTTGCGCAATCCCACCAAACAGGCATACTCCAGATATTTGGATCCGTTGCGTGCGGGTTTATGGCAAGGGCATTTGTTAAGTTGTAATTTAGTTCAAGGGTTGTAGGTAAAGCCCACCGGCGCTGCCAGTATCTGGGATCAGTTTTACCCGCCCCTGTATATTGAGCTCCGCCTGCAAATAATGGTCCGCGATCATACCCTGGGTAAACCACGCCAAAGCCACCTACATTACCGGCGCTGAAATTAAACCGGCGCATATCGTTCCAGTTTTCAACGCTGCAACCCATGGCAATATATTTCTGCATCATGATGTCTGACATGGTCAAAGCTCCTGCACTGGGAGCAACTGCATTACTCGTAAGATAAGCACTCATCGCACTTGAATTCATAGGCGCCATATCAGGATTGGTAGCAGTATACCCTGCCGCCTGCCATGACGTTAATTTTGCCTGCATCATATTCAGGTGCGCCTGTATACCATCTTTATAGGCTGTGTAGGCATTGGCATTATCTCCTTTTCTCATATACACTTCAGCCTTGATAAAACACATCTCATGGTACGTCAAAATTTCCTGGTCGGAAACAGGACGAACCTGGAACGAGCCTGTAGAAGCAACGGCGCCGGCGGTAAATGCGGCTGGGGAAGGATACCAGCTGACATCTTTTTCTCCCTGAATGGCTATGCCTGATGTGGCCAGCGCACTACTACGCATATTTACATAAACAGTGTCTCCGGCATACAGGTAATTGGGACTATTTATAAATATGGAACCTGCTTTGTAGGTTACCGTTACTGTATCCACGCTGGTCGTGTAAGCACGCCCTGCTGTAACCTGGGCAGCAATAAAATTTGCCTTGTCCGTTGCTTTGGTAATAGTATACTTTACGTTTGTATTTGCAGCGGCATAAGATGCCGCTACAATAGAAGTAACCCCATCTTTCAGCCGGGTTGCAGAGCCATACATGTCAACACCTACTGATCGGAGCCAGGTATAAGATGTTGCTTTACCATTGGCATCGAGTTGAATACCCGACATGGAAGCAGGTACAATTTTACTCATCCGGGGATCTGTTACGCCGGAGCCACGCAAATTCGTGAGAAGGTTATAATAGTACTGGGAAATGCGTTGAGTACTGCCATAAGCCGCATAATCAAAGTTGCCGTTTGTTACAACAGGATCTCCAATTAAATAATCGACTACGGTACTGTTGTTATATCCTGCCTGCACTATATTGTCGGCAATGGACTGCGGCCCTTTGGACAAGCAATATAAAATAGAGTCCGCGTTATATAAGTCCGATTTTTTTGACAGTTTAAGCATGTAGCGGGCTTTCAATCCCCAGCATAGTTTTATCCACTTGTTTACATCTCCGGCAGCCCACATATCTCCGCTGGCAAGCGTGGGGGCTGTGGCATCCTGCGTTTGACTGAACAGATCGATAGCTTCATTCAATTTTGCCATACATCCGTTGTAAATAGTTTTACCGTTATCAAAAGTAGGGCTTGGTGTTTCGGTTAATGCCTGGGTATAAGGCATTTCACCATACACGTCCAGCATTTGCATAAAACCCAGCGCATGAAATACGTCAGCCGCAGCCATATAATGCCAGGCATTTTTTTTCTGGGCGGAACTGTACAGATCATTCAGGTTGGAAGCTACTTCCACAAACCATGTTTGATAGGGAGTAATATTACCGGTATGTGCTGTCCATGTTGTGCTTAATGCATTGCCAGCGGCACTGCTGCTATAGTAAACGCCCGACTGGGCGGCAGTACGAAAATTGGTAACCCCTGCTGTGTAACAATAAAAGTGTTGGATCCAGGGCAATCTGTTTTGAGGTTCTATGGTTGAATTGTTTGGATTACTCGGATCCGTATTCACATCCAGCCACTTTTTACAGGATGTTGAACTCAATACAAGCAGGCATCCTATTATAATATATTTTAAATTTCTCATACTTTTCATTTTTTCATTGGTTAAAACGTAACATTTACCCCGAAAGTGAAACTTGCTACTGCGGGTACGCCCAGATAATCGATACCTGTTGAACCCGAACCGCCTGTTCCTCCTGCTGCGCTTACTTCAGGATCCATTCCTTTGTAATTTGTCCATGTATGTAAATTGGTGCCTATGGCCGTTGCTGAGAGTTCTTTGATGATCTTTTTATTCTTCAGCAGACCGGTGAAGTCATACGTTAACGACAGGGAACGCAGTTTCACCCAATTTACCGAAGTAATAAAATTTGAAGAATTAGCTGCATAGCTACCCACTCCAGTTTCCGTACTAGACCAATATCGTTGAATCATATATGCACCGGAATACGTTGTTCCATTAATGGTATAATTCTGACCTACAGTATACGTTTGGTTAAAATCAGCTCCTGTCACGCTGTTGACGCCGCTTACGGTTACTGATTGACGATCATTCTCCAGGGTTCTTTTACTTAAACCGTTTACAACCATAGCATACGCTGTTCCGTTATAAATATCCCCGCCCTTACGAATGTCGAGAAGGAGTGATAATATAAAATGTTTATATCGGAACGTATTATTAAAGCCAGCGATGAAGCTCGGTTCGCGGTTACCTACGATCGGATTATTGAGATTAAGTTTATATAATCCCGTTGCAGGATCTACCTGGTAGCGTCCATTGGGGATTTCCTTTTTGTCTGCATCTGTTTCACGTAAATAAGTGGTGCCGGTCATTCCAAGGAAATACCCGCCGTTCGGAATGGATGCTGCTTTTATTGTTCCGAATTGAGCGTCGGTTGGGTAAAAATAGGATACACCCGGCAGGAAAGCGCCCAATCTGCCTTTGTTATAGGAGAAATTCAGCATTACATCCCAGCCGAAATCCTTTTGTGTTATTGCTTTACCTGAAAGCGCTATTTCCATCCCTTTGTTAATGACTGAACCTGAGTTGATAGATTTCAGAATATACCCGCTGGCATTTGACAAACGTGGCTGGGCAATCTGATTCTTTGTTTGGCTGTGATAGTAGGTATAATCCAAACCAATACGATTATTCAGAAACCGCAGCTCGCCGCCAATTTCCCAGGAATTTTGAATTTCAGGTTTTAAGAAAGGATTACCACTGGTGTATTGATTACCAACTCCGGTAAAAGAACCGATGGAGATCGGAGGGTTCGCATAAGTAAGGGTAGCATAGGGATTGGCGTCTTTACCCACTTGCGCCCAGCTTGCCCGCACCTTACCGAAAGAAAGAGCAGGAATGTCGCGTAACAATTGCGTAAATACAAAAGAGCCGCTGATAGAAGGATAAAAATAGGATCTGTTGTCTACAGGCAGTGTTGACGACCAGTCATTACGTCCTGTTGCAGTGAGATAGGCCATGTCTTTATAAGATACGCCCACTTCTCCATAAGCACCTACCAAACGTTTCTTTGTTGTTCCATTCCTGGATTGTTGATTTGTCGTTGCTATATTATTGAAGCTGATATTACCGGCAGTAATAAAGTTGTATCCCCAATGATTCTGGCTTTCCCATTCCGTACTTTCTGAAGTGGTTCCCAACATCAGGTGCGTATCAAAATCTCCAAATGTCTTATGGAAATTACTCATCACCGTTGTTGTGACGTAGGAATAGCTATACAGCGCTTCACTCAAACGTCCGTTCTGATATAATGGGATCACAGCAGAACCGGGAGCAACATACGTATAATCATTCGTGTTGTACTGGTCGTAGCCCAAACGTGCAATAACATCCCACCAGTTAGCAATTTTATAACTGGCGTTAATGCCACCGGTGATACGTTTGGTTTTTGAGGTTAATTTATCTTTATTGATGATCCAGTAAGGGTTGTCAATATCGCTTTCCAAATTCACTGGTCCGGCGAATTTGCGATATTGTGTTCCATTCAGATTTTCATAATTTTTCAAATTGAATGTTTGAGGCGCGCTATATACAGCCCCCATTGTTCCATTACCACCGCCGCTATACAAGCCGGCAGTAGTTAAAGTTCTGTCGGTATTGGCAATGGAATAAGCAACATTTGCATTCAATGTCAACCGCCCATATTTTTGTTCGCCATTAAAACGAAAGGTAGTTTTATCAAAACCGGTGTTAGGAACGATACCTGTTTGTTTGAAATTAGAACCCGATAAAAAGAATGAGTTGTTCTTTGTACCACCGGATACGTTTACGTTGTTATCATACACAGTACCATGCTGAAAGAAATCACCGATATTGTCATATAGCGTATCTGCAGGTGTAATTTTTTGTCCCCACGAGTAATACTGAGGAACATTCAAAGGATTGAGCGTGGGAGTGATATGGCTAAAGACTCCGTTGCTGGAATAAATACCGTTTCCAAACTCCCTTTGCGCCTCAGGCAACTTATTCGCCCAGGAAGTGATGACTTTACTATTGACATTAACCTTTACAGTGCCTTCCACTCCTTTTTTTGTGGTGATAATGATAACGCCGTCAGCCGCCCGTGATCCATACAATGCCGCTGCTGCAGCGCCTTTCAAAACCGACAGGCTTTCGATATCTTCCGGGTTAATATCCATAACACGGTTCGAGTAAGTTGTATTACTGCGACTCATACCATCTGTACCCGTATTACCGGTAACCGATGTTGAGTTATCATATATAACGCCATCAACTACAAATAACGGCTGATTTTGCCTGCCATCCGATGTAGAATTACCACCGCGAATAGTGATAGATGCTCCGGCGCCTGCTGCACCGCTAAATTGGGTAATGTTTACGCCAGGAACTTTACCTACTAAAGAATTAACGACATTGGTATTTTTATTTTTCATCAATTCCTGCGCATTTAACTCGGTAACCGAATATCCCAATGCCTTTCGTTCCTTTTTAATACCCATAGCCGTAACAACAACATCCTGCATTTGGCCCGATGCGCCTATTGATAAATGTACTTCCATGCCAGCTGTGGCCTTTATCCTTTGTTGAGAATAACCCACATAGCTAAATTCCAATAGGGTACCCACATTTGCATTAATGGTGAATTTGCCCTTAATATCCGTAACAGTCGCCCGGTCTGTGCCAATTACGGCAACCGTTACCCCTGCCAATGGCGTACCATCGTCTGAAAGCACCGTTCCGCTAATGGGAACCTCTTGAGCCATCAGGTTGTTTGTAATCATGTTAAGCATAACAAACATGATCAAACTAAAAAGCTTCCAATTTCTCATACTTTTACATTTTGGTTTCTTTTAAAAAATCTACATGAATCTGTGGTTGAAATACGGAAAGGTTTTTCCAGTTCAATAGTAGTATTGAACCTGTTCGGTTAGCATTGTTTTCATAAGTAATGAGATGCAAACGCCTTTGTTCCAGGGCAGGCGCCTATAATACCTGAATACCCAGGTCGATATACGGTCTCAACCTGGCATCGTCGGGCGGAAGTTCTGTGATAAGCACGTCGATGTGCTGGATATCACAGATATGGATAGGTTGTAGCGTGTTGATCTTTTCCGAAATGGTAAGGCAAACTGTTTTGCGGGCCGATTGGATCATTGCTTTTTTTAATTGCACTACTTCCCAATCGTTATCGGTAGTTCCATGTTTCAGATCGATGGCATTGATGCCTAAAAAGCACAGGTCGGCATTGATCTGTTTGATCTTGGCAATGGCTTCGGCGCCTATGGTGATCTTGGCGTTTTTTGAAATGCGGTCGCCGATCATAATTACATCGATGGTGGGGTGTTGCATGTATTCCAGTATGGCCGGAATACTGCCTGACATGAATGTTGCTTTTAACTGGCGAGGCAATGAGCGGGCCAGTTCAATGATGGTGGTGCCACCACTGGTTAGCACAAACATGTCGTTTTGAATAAGGGCTGCCGCTTTGTGGGCGATGATCTTTTTATGGTCTTGCGAATAAACGTTGTCGGCTGGGAAATGTACTTCGTTGAACGAATGGCTTAGAGCGCCACCATGCACTTTAATGATCTTGCCTTCATCAGCCAACTCCTGCAAATCCCTGCGGATAGTATCTTCCGAAACCCTGATCTCATGGCTAAGCAGCGATGATAAAACCTTGTTGTGCAGATTTACCTGGTGCAATATATAGGCCTGACGCTCTTTTTTAAGCATAATCAGTTCGTAGTGGTTATATTTCAAATATAACGCTAACTGACGCAAGAAGTAGCACAATAACGAACCAATAACGCAAATTATGCTGTTTTTAATTGGCAATTACAAGTGGATTGCAGGTTTTTGCAGGCGAAACACTCAGCAAGTTGCCATTTTTGAGCATCTGAAAGCAAAAACGCAAATGGAGATCTTGTATAAATAGGGGTGATTGCTTTTTATAAAGCAGAAAGGGGATTTTGATTGGAAACCTGTCTTTCAAAAATCCAGATGTTATGATGATTCTGTGGTCTGCCTGTAAATACCTCGTCAGCTATAAGTTCGTTTTGACTGGCCCCGAATTTATAATTAACAATATTTGAAAAGTTCTTTCGCCACATTGCTTTGTTATGAATCCGGAGAAATGATGCAAATCAGCATCTTTTCTCCGGAATAGATTTCTTTCACTATTGGAAATCAGCTTATTTTAACCATCTCTTCATTTAATTATTTATAGATCAGTAACCTGGCCTTTCTGCTTGCTCCATTAATATTAACAAGCAATGCAGGGTATGGATCGCATGACACGATCGAAATAATTTCCGGGTCTTCCATACCAAATGGATCATTGAGCTGATCAATCGTAGCTCCTTCATCGTGCGTTTCATATAATGACAAGCTGGTATTCAATCCATTTACCCCACCGCCGAAAATCAGATGCCTGCTGTTGCCGGGATCAAGCCAAATACCTTTTATGTAGGTATATGGAAAACGATCAGGTTCTTTTCCCCCTTCATACAGATATTGCCATTGTGTTCCTTCTACTTTTGCTAAACTTCCCTCCATTCCTACATACAACACACTGGGATTTGAAGGAAATGTTTTAATACAATTAGGCCTTTTGTTGCTCCATTCGAGATTGTCACCTATGATTCTTTGATAAGAGCCCAGTTTTACAGGGTCACTTTCATCAATATGATATTTTGCAAGCCAGCTATGATCCAATGGAGTTTCTGCGCCCTGTATTATCTCATTTGGATTATTCTGTAAAAAATTAATAAAGCCATTAAAAGCAAAAGTAGAAGAAGTCTCATAGTTTTGTCTGTTCCAGGTTTGACCACCTTCTTTTGAAACGGCAATAGTTATTCCTTCCACTTTAGCATATAATTGATTGGGAAAACCCGGTCTAATCTTAATATCGTAATATGTTTCATATAACTGGTTAGCGTTATCGAAAATAGGAGCAGTTACAGGTTCCCAGTTTGCACCCGAATTGTTTGATATGTAAAGCGATTTATCGGTGGCGCTGGTTGATCTGGTGGCTGCGTATAACCGACCCGCTATATCAGGGTGGCTATATATTCCGGTAATATGCTTTCCGTCCAAACCGCCTCTGCTCCAGGTTTTAGTAATAAGATCTATTTTCCAAATACCGTCATCTGTGCCAGCAAATATCTGGCTATTATAATAAATCATTTGATGTGGTGTGGGTTGGGAAACATAAGGGATCTCCCCATAATTAACCAGTTCACTGAATTCGCTGCCTGGTGGGGAAGAAGCGCTTTTTTTACAACTTGAAAAGATAAATGCTGCTGCCACAAGAATAGTTAATAGTGTACGCATATGCCTATATAATTTATAACAGGCATGACCACTACCATAGCATAACCGTTGTATGAACTATAGATAATTTAACAGAGCTTAAACACAATCAAGGCAAAAGGCGAAAAAAGCACATTGGTGCTCTAACCAACTGAGCTATCATATTACTGTTGCAATATGAGCAGGACTTGAACCTGCGACCGCCCGATCCTAAGTCGAAGTATCTTTTTTCTACGGCACTTGCTTTGCGTTTAACAGAAGTAAGAATTGTAAGGTAAAAAGCGAATAAAGTACGTATGGCGCTCTGCCCTTGAGCTATTCCGCATGTTGAGAATTAATTGCTGCGGAAACAGGAATCGAACCTGTAACCTCCCGATTAACAGTCGAAGTAACTCTACTCTACGACACTTACAATTTTTTTAGTTCATTTGTAAATCATTTGCATAAATAAAATCAGGGCAAAAACGAAACAAGTTTTGGGGCTGCGCTTGCCGGAGTCGAACCGGATAGTTGTTACACTATTCCTCCCCTAAAATGGTGCGAAGTAACCCGTTTCTACGGCACCTGATATAAACCGGGTAAAAAATCGAAAAGGCACTTACTAGGTGATATTTTGTTTAAACTACCGGTTACCCGGGCAGGATTGGTTACCTGCATTTTCGCCTTGGAACGAAGAACTCCTTTTCTACGACACCGATTTAATTAGTTTGTTATGCAAAGGTCTTTTTAATAGTGCGTTGCCTTTTCGCAACGCACTATAGCTAAATTTCTATTTGTTCAATGGCATCCATTGCTTTTGCGCCCTCTTCTATAGCCTCCATCACTTTAAATATCTTATCGCTCCACCCTGCAATCAAATGAACACCGTTTTGCTCAACTTTTAATGGCACCTGTTTATGCCCTGCAAGATCAAATACATACAATTTT
>DASUVL010001151.1:0-10174 GCA_036379015.1 Niastella sp. | reverse complement strand
AAACAGCCAGTATAAACAATTGGGCTGGCATACTGATAGTCCCAGGGATCTTTTTTTAGGCTCGGCCATATTGCCTATGTTAAATGTGGGCGTGCATTTAGATGATTGCCCATATGACAATGGCGGCTTGCGTGTTTTGCCAGGAACGCATAAGCAGGGATTATTCAGGTTGTTATTCAGAAAGAAATACTTCATCGATAATACGCCCGATAAAAAAGAAGTGGGGTTTGATATTGAGGCGGGTGATTTAACCGTACATGATGGCCGGTTATGGCACCGGGTTCAACAATCCCCATTTTTGGGAGCAAAAAGCCGCAGAAGAGTTATGTATATTCCGATCATTACCGGTGCGTTTCAGCCGAAACATAAAGACAGTCCAACCCCTTTTTATCATCGTCTGGCGCAGCTTACTGTAAAACCTGTTGCGGCAAAATTACCCGGCATATCCTTGCCGTTAAATGAAGAAAAGGTGCAGAAGGCGAGGGCGTAAACAATTTTTTACCTGTTTAAATGTAACATTATGTCATTTGCATTAGTGACCGGCGCTGCCAAAGGCATTGGTAAAGGAATTGCCAGGGAACTGGCCCGGCTCGATTTCGACCTGTTACTCGTTGATATGGATGAAACGGCACTGCGGGCTACAAAAAAGGAAATAGAATCAACAGCCGACTCGTTAGTATATGCCTTGCCGCTTGATTTGTCGTCACCAGGCGCGCTCGAAATATTAACATCGTGGACGTCTATCTGGCATGATGAACTGCAGGTAGTAGTAAATAATGCCGGTTATGGATTGAACGGTGTATTTGAACGGATGACGTTGGAAGAGCAGCTGAACATCATTGATGTAAATATAAAAGCACAGGTCTCGTTATCGCATGCTTATATCCCTGTTCTAAAAAAGCGTACGCAAGCCTTTTTATTAAATGTTGGAAGCACTACCAGTTTTCAAACAGTCCCTTATTTGAACATTTATGCGGCTTCAAAAGCATTTGTGTCGTCATTTACCAGGGGACTGCGCTATGAATTGCGAAATTCATCTGTATCGGTGAGCTTGCTAACCCCCGGAAGTACCGATACCGATTTTGTAAACCGGGCGCGTATGTCAGCATCGGTAAAAAAGACGGCTGAAAGATATAATATGTCGCCCGGAGCGGTGGCTAAAATTGCGGTGCGTGGTTTATTTAAAGGGAAATCGGAGATCATTCCGGGTTTCTCCAATAAACTGCATGCATTTTTCCCGCGATTTTTCCCAAAATCGTTTGTAGAAAAAATAGGCGGAAATATTTATAAACCCGATGAGTTGAAAACAGGTACTGCTATAGGAAATGCTGTGCATCTGGCTATGACCAGTATAGAATAAAGGATAACTTCATCGGTTGTTTTAAAATCTGTCATAAAAAAAGCTGCCTCCATATTTACAATCACAGGAGCCGGCTTTTTTTATGCATGTTACAATTCCTTTATTTCACTATGTGCTCATCGAGCAGCACCCTGTCTGCGTCGCTTAACCGGTTTTTAGCAAGTATTGCCTGATGCCAGTAAGGATACAGCATGGGTAACCGGCTGACCGTATTTAGTCTTTCACGCTCATCTGCTGATAATAGTATGGTGTTGGCGTTTATATTATCCTTTATTTGGTCAAGGTTCCTTCCGCCGATAACAATAGAACTAACAGATGGACGTCCCAGCACCCAGGCCAACGCCACCTGTGCCGGTGTTACCTGCTTTTCTGTTGCAATAGCTTTCAACACATCTACAATTTGCCAGAGGCGATCGAAATCCCTGATCGGAGGTTCCGTCCAACCCTTTGCAAAACGTCCTTCGCTCAGCGTTTGCATTTCCCGGGTGTATTTTCCGGTAAGTAATCCACCGGCTAACGGGCTCCAGATAAGTGCACCCAGGCCCTGGTCAATACCAATTGGCAGCAATTCATATTCGGCTTCCCTTGCTTCCAGGGAGTAATGGATCTGTTGGGTCACAAATCTTTGATAGCCGTACTCGCGACTTGTGCCTAAGGCTTTCATAGTGTGCCAGCCTGAAAAATTGGAGCTGCCTGTGTAACGGATCTTTCCTTGTTTCACCAGGGTGTCCAGCGCTTCCAGCATTTCATCCAATGGCGTAATACCATCCCATTGGTGCATGTAATAAATATCAATTACGTCTGTACGTAATCTTTGTAAGCTTTTTTCACACTCCCTGATCAGGTGATGCCTGGAAAAGCCTTCATCGTTTATGTTTCCTGTGCCAATGGGCATTCTTGCTTTTGAGGCGATCAGTACATTACCGGGGCGCTTTCCATGTAATACTTCTCCAATGATTTCCTCCGACAGTCCTGCTGAATAAATATTGGCCGTATCAATGAGGTTAACGCCTTGTTCAATACAGTAATCAATAATTTTCCGGGCGAGCGGAACATCTACATCGCCTACCTGAGCAAATTTGCCGGAACCGCCAAAGGTCATAGTACCCAGGGTGATCGTTGAAACTTTAATGCCTGAACGGCCTAATTGCCTATATTCCATAGATTACACTTTATTATTGTAGTAAAATTTGCTGCAATGTATTGAATGAATCAATAATCTATAACGGAATTTTTATATTTGCTTCATAATAAACACATGAAAAAATCGATTGCCATTTCATTTTGCCTTCTAATTTCTTTCATCTCCTTCGCTCAGCAAACAATTATTCAATATTTATCGGGTACCGATAAAGACCATACGGTAGCATGGGACTTTTTGTGCACCAAAGGTCGTAACAGCGGCAAATGGAGCAAAATTCCTGTACCTGCTAACTGGGAGATGCAGGGCTTTGGTACATTCAATTACTCGCAGGATAGAATTAATCCAGATGAACAGGGGTTGTATAAATACAGGTTTGCCGTTGATGCAGCATTAAAAGGGGCGAACATTTTTATTGTATTTGATGGGGTAATGACAGATGCTGCAGTAACCATCAACGGGCAACCGGCAGGACCCGTTCACCAGGGGGCATTTTATCAGTTTAAATATAATATAACTCACTTATTAAAGTATGGTAAACAAAACCTGCTTGAAGTAAAAGTGAGTAAGCATTCAGCCAATGAATCGGTTAACCGGGCAGAGCGTAAAGCCGATTTCTGGATCTTTGGCGGCATATTTCGACCTGTTTATCTGGAAATTGTTCCGCCTGCTTTTATTGAGCGGGTAGCCATCAATGCAAGGGCTGATGGACAGTTTTCGATGCAGGTTTTTTCAAAAGCCACCAATAAGTCCGGAACCATTGAAGCCAGGGTAGAGGACCTGAACGGAAAGCTGGTTGATGGATCGTTTTCGGAAGTATATTCCGATAGCACGGTGCTAAACCATTCCTTCAAAAACATAAACACCTGGAACCCGGAACAGCCGAACTTATATAATGTTATTGTATCACTTACAAAAAATGGCAAAATTGTTCACTCCATCAAACAACGCTTTGGTTTCAGAACAACGGAAATGAAGCCCGGCGATGGCTTTTATGTAAATGGCGTAAAGGTGATCTTTAAGGGCGTAAACCGCCACAGCCAATGGCCCGAAAGTGGGCGCACGCTGAGCCGCGCCATTCATTTGATGGATATTGGTGTAATAAAGGAAATGAACATGAATGCGGTTCGTATGAGTCATTATCCGCCTGATAAAGATTTTCTCGATCTGTGCGATTCACTGGGGCTTTTTGTATTAGACGAACTCACCGGGTGGCAGGCTGCCTATGATACTGCAACGGCTACCCGATTGGTAAAGGAGCTGGTGATCCGGGATGTAAATCATCCCTGTATAGTGATCTGGGATAATGGCAATGAAGGTGGCTGGAACAGGGCTGTTGACAAAGATTTTGATCTATACGATCCGCAGAAAAGATGGGTTATTCATCCCTGGGAACGCTTTAATAGCACCGATACAAAGCATTACCCTGAATTTAATTATGTAACCAATTCGGTTTTGTATGGTACCGATGTATTCTTTCCCACTGAATTTATGCATGGCCTGTTCGATGGCGGTCATGGCGCAGGTTTGGATGATTACTGGCACGAAATGATGAAACATCCGTTGGCGGCAGGCGGTTTTTTATGGAGTTTGCACGATGAAGGTGTGGTTCGGTCAGACCGACACGATAGTATTGATGTAGCAGGCAACCAGGCGCCGGATGGTATTGTTGGCCCGCACCGCGAAAAAGAAGGTAGTTTTTATACCATCAAAGAAATATGGAGTCCGGTGCAGGTTCCATGGCAAAAATTACCTGTTGACTTTGACGGCAAATTACCAGTAGAGAACAAATACTTATATACCAACCTGCAACAATGCCGGTTTGCCTGGAAACTGGTTCAGTATCCAAACCCGGCCGATACATCGCTGACGGAGAAAATTGTTGCAACGGGTAATGCAGCTACCATTCGCTTAATGCCCGGTGAAAAAGGCTGGCTTGATCTTCAGTTACATACAGACTATAAAAAAGCCGATGCTTTATATCTCACCGCTTATGGCGCCGATAGCAAAGAAATATTTACCTGGAGCTGGGGCATTGCCTCGCCACTACAAATAGCCGCAAAAAACAATGCGGTTGCGGCTCCGGTTGCTGATTTTGTTATCAAAGAAGCCGGCGATCAGTTTACCATTACATGTGATGCCATTTCGTATAGTTTCAATACGCAAACAGGTTTTTTGAAAAATGTATTTAATGGAAAAACCGATATTTCGTTTGCGGGTGGCCCATTTTATACAGGAGCAACACAGCAATTAACCGCCTTTAATAAATACCGGCAGGGTGAAGCCTTTGTTGTAGAGCCTGTTTACAAGGGCGATGAATTGTTTGCCGTTAAATGGATCTTTAAACATGGCAAGCTACCACGGCTTGAATACGTTTATAATGCAAAAAGTGAAACAGATTACACAGGCATTACCTTTACTTTTCCCGAAGAAAAAATAACCGGCATGAAATGGCTGGGCCGCGGTCCTTATCGCGTATGGAAGAACCGTTTAAAAGGACAACGCCTCGGCATCTGGCAAAAGAAATATAATAATACGATAACCGGTGAAAACTGGAATTATCCGGAGTTTAAAGGATGGCATGCCACCTTGTATTGGGTAACCATCCAAAATAAAGAAGCTGATTTTACCATCTTTGCCGAAGATGAGAATATATTCCTGCAAATGCTGCAACCCGCAAAGCCTGTAGCAGCGGGTAATGACAATACCAGTCCGCCATTTCCCGGCAATACGATTGGCTTTTTTAACAATATCAGTGCCATTGGAACCAAGTTTAAACCAGCTACCACCATGGGGCCCCAAAGTCAAAAGAACCGGGCGTTAAATAGCATGGTGCGGGGCAGTATATTGTTCCGGTTTTAATCGCCCAACCCGATTGTTCTATTTGTCGTAACTTGCACCTTCAAGAAAAGGCATGGCATCATTGTCATGCCTTTTTAACTTAATGTTATGGAAATTTTGATCATTCTCTTTCTTATTTTACTTAATGGTGTTTTTTCCATGAGTGAAATAGCCTTGGTGTCGGCAAGGAAATTTAAATTGGAAAGTGCCGCCCGCAAAGGAAACAGTAATGCCCGTAAAGCATTACAACTGGCTAATAATCCTAATACCTTTTTATCTACGGTACAAATAGGTATTACACTGATAGGCATTTTAACAGGTATTTTCAGCGGCGAAAAAATTGAAGATGCTTTGATAGCTTCTGTTGAAAAGATTAGTTTCCTCCAGGCATATTCAGAAACTATTGCCATTACTGTCATCGTTATTGTGGTTACTTTTTTTTCAATTGTATTTGGCGAATTAATACCGAAAAGGATAGGTTTAATGTTTCCCGAAAGCATTGCAACGTTGGTAGCCAGGCCTATGACAATTATTTCCATTATAACCAAACCTTTTATCTGGTTGCTGACCAAAACCAATGATTTGTTTTTGGGAATTGTTGGATTGAAAAATCAGAAGGAAGGATTGATAAGTGAAGAAGAAATAAAGGCTATGGTACAGGAAAGTGCAGATAGCGGGGAAATTCAGCAAATTGAACAAAATATTGTTCACCGGGTATTTGCCCTGGGCGATATTAAAGTAGGCGAATTAATGACACACCGGGGCGACCTGCTCTGTTTTAATATTACAGACGACCTTGATACTATTAAGCAAAGAGCACAGGTTGAAGCGCATTCCGTTTATCCTGTATTCAAAAAGTCTGCAGATAATCTGGTGGGTATAGTATCTGTGAAAGATATTTTTCCGAAAGATTTCAGAAATACGGAGTTTAACCTGGCCAATTTTTTAAAACAACCAGTAATGGTACCGGAAAGTATGCCGGCTTATAAAGTACTGGAAAGATTCAAAGAGAATAAGATCCATTACGCATTTGTTTTAGACGAGTACGGGTCGGTGCAGGGAATGGTAAGTATGGATGACATTCTCCATGCATTGATTGGAGACGTTACTGAATATAACCAGCAGGATTACCAGATCATACAACGGGGTGAAAAAAATTGGCTGGCAGATGGCGCATATCCATACTTTGAGTTTTTGAACTATTTTGATATACACGACACCGCCATTGATGAGGGTGAGTATAATACATTAGCGGGTCTTGTTTTACATCAATCAGATCATATTCCACATGTAGGTGAAATAATAAAATGGAAAAAATTCGAGTTTGAAATTATGGATATGGATGGACCGAAAATTGACAAAATTCTCATAATAAAGAAGTAACCCTTTTTTTTATATGGCCCGATCATTACCTCAACCAAGCATCTTCGCCAGATTCCCCAGCTGTTTTAGTTTAAACCGTATTTCCTCCGACCAGGGTAATCCAATGCAGAGTCTCATGCAATTTTCGAATTGATCCTGCAGGGTAAACATGCGCCCCGGTGCAATGCTGATATGCTTTTTAATAGCCAGATCATACAATTCCGTGGTATCAATGGCTTTGTTGAACGCTACCCATAATGCAAGACCGCCCTGGGGACTGCTGGTTCTGGTGTCTGCTGGAAAATATTGGGCAATAGCCTGCACATAATTTTGATAATTGTTCTGCAGGGTACGCCGAAGCTGCCTCAGGTGATTTTCATACCTGCCGGTTTTCAGGAAATTGCCAACCGCTTCCTGTACAATAGTACCGGAGGATATGGAATGAACCAGTTTTAGCTTCAATAGCTTTTCTTTGTATTTGCCCGGAGCCACCCAACCCACGCGGTAACCTGGTGCCAGCGTTTTGGACACGGAGCTGCACCATAATACATTTCCTTTTTTGTCGAATGATTTACAACATTTGGGGCGTTGAGTACCAAAATACAAGTCGCCATATATATCATCTTCTATAAGTGGAATATTATGCCTGTTCAAAAGTTCTACCACTTCTTTTTTTTGTTCATCCGGCATACAACTGCCCAGCGGTGTGTTGAAGTTCGGAACCAACAGGCATAAATTGATCCTGGGTATAGCTTTTTGTAAAGCGGCTATCTCTATCCCCGTAACAGGATGTGTGGGTAGTTCAAGCACTTTAAATCCCAGGCTTACCGCCAGTTGCAAAATGCCAGGGTAACAAGGGCTTTCCATGGCGATGGTATCACCCGGTTTTCCCAGCGCCATCAGGCAAAAGGAGAGTGCGTTCATGCCGCCGTTGGTGGTTATCAGATCATTTTCATGCAGATTCCCGCCCCAGGCCAGGGAGCGGATGGCAATCATTCTCCGCAAATTTACATTACCGGCCAGGGGTTCATATTCTGTGCCACCTTCTCTAAGCGCCCGGGTAGCCTGTATGATCTCCTTTTGCAATTTGGCCAGGGGCAGCAGATCTCCCGACGGAACACCGATAGAAAAAAGCGTGAGGTCGGCCCTTCCCATGTTGGCATATACCTTACTGATCAATTCGTTCGGTTCACTATCATGAGCAATCGATGATGGCCGGCTCACGTCGGGAAGTGGAAGTTTCAGGTAGGGCAGGTGACTTACAAAATAACCCGACTGCGGCTTTGAATCTATGAGTGATTGCGCTTCCAGTTCCAGGAATACTCTTTTGGCTGTGTTCATGCTGATGCCGTGTTCCTGGCATAACATCCTTACAGAAGGCAATCGGTCTCCCGCTTTTAAAACCCCGGTTCTGATCTGGCCGGCAATGCCGTTTACTATTTCGGTATATAGAAAATTCGAACGCATGCGCAAATATAACTGTGTCCATTATAATTCGAAAAACTGAGACTGTGTTTATCCGGCACCCAAATCTATTTTTGCATGGCAATTAAGGCACAATTATGACAACAATAAGTGGTATTAAACCAAGAGAGAACAATGCTGGCGGTTTTGTCAATGGGTTCATCGGTGTTCTGATCTTCAGTGGCTCGCTACCTGCAACAAGGGTGGCCGTGCAGGATTTTAACCCGTTTTTTTTAACGGTAGCCCGGGCTACCATAGCAGGCCTGATGGCGCTTTGCGTGCTGCTCATCTTTAAAGAGAAGCGTCCTGCACGGAAACAGCTTTTTCCCCTGGCTGTCGTCGCCCTGGGGGTTGTGGTGGGGTTTCCGCTGCTATCTGCGCTGGCGTTGCAGTATGTGACATCCGCCCATTCCATTGTCTTTATTGGTCTGTTACCACTTGCAACGGCCATATTCGGTGTAATACGTGGCGGTGAACGTCCTCATCCGGCATTTTGGGTATTCTCGATAGCAGGAAGTTTGCTGGTTACAGGTTTTGCCATTGCCCAGGGCCTCTCTGCATCTCCTGTTGGTGATATCCTGATGTTGCTGGCAGTTATTTTGTGCGGCCTTGGCTATGCCGAAGGCGCAAAGCTTTCAAAAACGCTGGGCGGATGGCAGGTGATCTCCTGGGCATTGGTGCTGTCATTGCCTTTTATGGCGCCTGTATCCTGGTTCCTGCTTCCTTCCTCATTTGCTGGTATTGGTACGCCGGCCTTAATTGGCCTGGCTTATGTTTCCCTGTTCAGTATGCTGATTGGTTTTGTATTCTGGTATCGGGGGTTAGCCCAGGGAGGCATTGCAGCTGTAGGGCAGTTACAATTGTTGCAGCCATTTTTTGGATTAACCCTGGCCGCCTTGCTACTTCATGAGCAGGTGAGCCTGGCTATGTTAGGGATCACGGTTGGCGTAATTGGTTGTGTTGCTGGTTCAAAGAAATTTGCGAAGTAGCCTGGCTTACTGATCTTTATACTGAACATAAGTAGTAACCATTAACTTTTTGAAATGAGAGGTTCCTGTATGCTGTACCTCTCATTTTGTCGTTATATATTAGAGCAATGCAGGTAATGCAGCCATTTAATAAATTTAACATGATGAATAATTTACCCACTTTTTTATAACGATAATCTTATTTTTTTGCTTGCAGTTTTGAATAAATACATTTACATTTGAAAAGGATTATTCATAACAAGGCATTAACGTTTACAAAATAATGTCGCTACATCTTCGCAAGTTTGTCCAATTATCCCCGATAGTTTATCCTTAAACCCCGAGTTTATCCATTATCCCCAATGTTTCTCCATATCCATTATTAGTACCAATCAGTACCATTATTTAGTATTAGTCTTTTATCCAGAGCCAGTAAAAATGGGGTTATGAATGGCGGAGCCATGTTTCCCCGAAATGACAATTTCGCTTCAGCGCATGCACGCGCTTAATCGAAAACCATTACCTGTTTATACTTATACCACCAGTAAAAAGGTGAATGCATTATATACAGATGGCAGGCACAAGAAAAAAGACGATCGTGTACCAAAATAATAGGCGGGGGTTCGTTCAGCGTCATTCTCCTTCACAGTTCTAACAGTTCTAACCTTTCTCTATCCATTATCCAACTTTCAAGTATTAATCTTTTTATCCAGATCCGGTTAAAATGGGATCATGATGGGCGGAGCCCTTTGTTGTTCGGAATAAAAGTTCGAATAAGGGCCTGTGTGGCTTTAGTCGAAATGAATTCACCCTTTAAAATAAAAAGTCTCTTATGGAATCGGCAAAAAGATGGTATGCAGTCTATACGCATGCTAAATGGGAGAAAAAAGTAGCAGATCTATTGACTCGTAAAAACATTGAAAATTATTGTCCCCTGAACAAAGTAGTGCGGCAATGGACCGACCGGAAAAAAATTATCTATGAGCCATTGTTTACCTCTTATGTGTTTCCAAGGATAACTAACAAAGAGTATATACA
>DASUVL010001150.1:0-6267 GCA_036379015.1 Niastella sp. | reverse complement strand
CGGGTTGCGCTGTAAATGGAAATGAAATGTCCTTTGTTATTCCTTTCATAGTCAGCTTACCGAAAACAAATAATGTTCCGTTCTTTTTTGTATTACTGACTTTTACAGATACGAACCTGATCTGTGGATAGTTTTTAGCATCGAAATAGTCTGCACTACGCAGGTGATCATCTCGCATTTCTACACCGGTATTCACCGTTTTGGCATCAATATGCACATCAAAACTGCAGCCATCGGGGTTGTCGGGAATGAACGTGATAGTGCCCGCCAGGCCGCTAAAGGAGCCGGTTGTATTAAATCCAAGGTTTTTTATTTTGAATTTGATTTCCGACGCACTATCAACAGGCGTCAGGGATTGGGCAAACAGGTTAATGGTAATAAGTAGGGTACTAATTGACGCAATTACAAACTTCATATAAAAAACCGTTTAATGTAATGTAATCCCTGTGGCACAAATTATTTGTTAAAGTTTTTAACAAAAAGCGGGGAAAACATTGCACGAATTGCTGATTTCGAAATTGCGGGATTTTGAAATTTAATTAAATCCCCCAATCCCAACATCTCAAAATCTGAAAATCCAGATCTGCTCCCGGAATTTAATAAACAAGATCAGGCAGCACACAAAAGTGATCAATGCATAAATGAACAATATGGCATCGCCGTCGAAAACAATACCGAGTTTGGTAAGATGAAAGAACAGGGCGCCGCTCATCAGGCCCAACCCTAATGCGGCTCCCCATCCGGTGGTTCGGGGGTATAATATCAATATAGAAGCGATCAGTTCCAGTACGCCGGTCCCAATGCGTCCCCAGGGCTCCATGCCCAATTGTGTAAACAAGGCCACCGACTGTTCGTGCCCGGTGAATTTAAAATACAGGGTTTGTATCATTATTACGGCGGCCACTAAACGTAGTATCCAGGTGAATATAGTGTTCAGTTTCATATTGTTGTTACTTTATAGGTCAAAACAATAATTTTATTGCTGATTTCTGATGTAGAGATTTTATGATTTCTTTATTGCAACACTTCACTTGAATTTTCAAATCCCAAAATCTCGATATCCCAAAATCTCAAAATCCTGAAACTGTCTTCCAATTCCCATCCGCTTTTTGCTTCAACCCCGTTTCATCTTTATTCCAATCGGTAAGGGTGTTGTTGAAGAACTTGTTATAGAACAGGTACAATTTGCCATTGGTGATCTTAAAGGTTTTGGGGTCAATGATGACCTTCTCACCTTTGCTGCCCATGGCATAAGCGCACCAGCCGCCGTATTGGGGCTCGTATTGCGCCGGATCCTTTTTAAACGCTTCTTTATTGGCTGCAGAAGAAAAATAATAGGTAGCGCCCTGGAAAGATACGGCGAGGTCTTTACTGCCTTTTACCGCAGCATTTTGTTTAAAATACGCTACCGGGTCGTACCCCTGAATGGCCAGGTGCTTTTCCAGGTTGAAATGTTTTGTACGTTGAGTTGCTTCCTGGGCATTACTGATGCCTATGTGCATCAATAGCACGGCAATAACAGTTATCAGCTGCTTCATATTAAACAATTTGAAGTAAGACAATTAATTACTGCCCAAAACTAGATAGACGGATACGGCAAATTGGTCGGCTATACGACAGTGTCGTGGTTTTTTAATTTTTTAACATCGGGGAAACAGATCTCATGGCGATTGTAAACGATCATGCCTTCGGCTGCCAGTTCATTGATAAGGGTGGTAACGGTTTGCCGGCTCGATCCTATAAGGTTGGCAATGTCTTCATGCGTAAGATAATTAGGAATACAGGCTGTATTGGATGATGGGATGGTTTGCTTTTGCACCAGTTGCCACAAAAAGTTGATGAGGCGGGTTTTTACGTCTTTGTTCAGCAGGTTGAGTAACCTGTTTTCGATATGCCGGAGCTTGGCGCCTACCTGTTTGCTGTATTTTAACGCCAGGTCAGGCTTTTTTTGCAACAGTTTATAGAAATCTTCGATCGAAAAGGCGCACAGACTCACCCCGTTTTTATAAGCCTGGGCAAACTCGCCGTTCATACTGTCCTTTTCAAGGGTAATTTGTCCAAACAGTTCGCCTTTCTGTATGATCTCTTTAATAACCTCCCGGCCACTGTCATCAATGTAGCCAATACGGATATAGCCTTCCTTTACGAAATATAGTTTGTTGTGATGAAAAGCTTCAAAGTAAATATAATCGCCTTTACGGGCTTCAATAAAGTTGTGAACGATGTTAAGCTCGTCATACTCTTCATCGGTTAAATGCGCCCAGAGATCGTAATTGCGTATTAAAAGCCATTTTTGATCAGCAGACATGGTAGCAAAATTAGCTAATTTGTTGATCCCGACTAAAGTCTGGACAAGTTGTGATAATTTGATAATTGGGAGCCCCTTAAATGTTAAAAAGCATTACGGTATGCTGGCGTCCGTAATGCTTTTTTTTTGAAAATTCAACCTCTTCTATTTCTAATGCTTATTTTCCGGCCGTCGGGTAATTCGGCAACACTAATTTTTAATAAGCTTCACTACCACTTTTTCAGGGCCCTGCACTATTTCTGCAAAGTAAACACCCGGTCGGAAATGATAGCCAGTCTTTATGGTTCCACTGGATGCGAGATTGGTTCTTTTTTCTACCAATCTACCCAGCATATCTGTAATGGTAATATTAACCGGTTTATCGCTGCCGCTCCATTGTAGGTTTATGTATTGCGTAAATGCATTAGGGAAAGCTTTTGCACGTAGGTTAGCAAGCCCTCGTTCCTCATCAACAAGATTATTCTGATCGGGATTGGTGGCCGACCTGGTGGTTATTAGAGAAGTTTGTTCATACTTGATGGTGGCATAATCAGAAGAGGTTCCGATGCCCACACTGTGTCCTGTTATATACACATTGCCATCATCGTCGAGGCCAATCGCCGTTGCGATATCGGTAAGGCCACCGGGACCATCGTACCTGGCCGCCCATTGCTGCACACCCGCTGCATTGTATTTAACGGTGGCGTAGTCTTCAAAAACATTGTTGTTGACCCTGCTACCTCCTGTTACATACACATTACCCAGGTCATCCAATGCCAGGGCATTTGCTATATCCTGGGGATTCCCCGGGCCGCCGTTATACCTGGCCACCCATTGCTCCACACCGGCTGCATTGTACTTAATGGTAGTATAGTCGCTCTGGCTCTCTCCTGTTACATACACATTACCTGATGCATCAATGGCTATGTCCCGGGCATCGTCGAAACTGTTGAATATGTCAGCAGAGCTATTATATCTTACTACCCATTGCTGCACGCCCGCTGTATTGTACTTAATGGTGGCATAGTCGTATGAGTCGCTGCCAAAGCTCAGCCCGGTAATATATACATTACCGGCAACATCCACTACCAGGGCCCTGGCTTCATCGTTACCAGTACCACCGTTGTACCTTACCACCCACAGCTCATTTCCATTAGCATCATACTTAATGGTGGCATAGTCATCCAAGCTGCCGCTGTCAAAGCTTCGACCTGTAACATATACGTTGCCACTTTGGTCTACGGCAATGGCATTTGCCCGGTCGGAAGAATTACCCGGACCATTATACCTTCTTACCCATTTTTCATTCCCATTTTTATCGTACTTGATAGTAGCATAATCGCCAAAGGATCCACTTGCTATGCTTTCTCCCGTAACATACACATTACCCTCGTTGTCTACAGCAATGGCAGTTGCCTGATCGGTAGCATTACCCGGACCATTATATCTTCTTACCCACTTTGTATCGCCATTTTTGTCATATTTAACAGTGGCGTAGTCGTCACGTATTGCGCCCCCATCACTTGTTCCGGTTACATACACATTTCCCTTGGCATCCACTGCTATTGCACTGGCCGCATCGGGGCCAATACCCGTGCCGCTGTATGTTTTTTTCCAGATCCTGTTTGCACCTTCATCATACTTATAGGTGGTGTAATCCATTCCGGTATTAAGCCTGGTGATACCTCCCGTTACATGCACATTACCATTCTTATCGAGTGCAAGGGCATTTGCGAAATCGGGACCTCCTTTTATCTGTTCGTTCCGGCCGTTGAATCTTTCCACCCATTTTTGCTTGCCATCTGCATTATACTTAACGGTGGCATAATCATAATTATCGATCTGGCTTCTGCCGGTGACATATATGTTGCCATTGTTATCAATGCCCATGGCGAAAGCTATATCACTGGCGTTTCCAGGACCGTCATAGGTTGCTACCCATTGCTGCACTCCATTATTATTATACTTGACGGTAGTATAGTCTGTTTCAGTTTGGATGGAGGCGCTGCCGGTAATATACACATTGCCTGCTTTGTCCAATACCAGGTCACGTGCCTGTCCATTCTGATCAGTACCGGTGCCGGTGAATATGGCTTCCCATTGCTGCACACCGGCTGTATTGTATTTAAGGGTGACGTAGTCATTGACAGGGTCTTCTGTAACCGGGCCGCTTATTCCGGTTATGTAAACGTTGCCAAAAGCATCTACGGCCAGGGCATTTCCTTTGTCAATCTGCTCGCGGTTATAAATTGCAGCCCATTGTTGCAATCCTGATGCATTGTATTTGATCGTGGCAATACTGGTTTCGTTTCCTTCGCCTTCAATCACGAATGTGGTGATGAAGCCTGTTATATATACATTGCCATAGGGGTCCAGGGCCAGGTCATTTGCCTGGTCGAGATCATTTACAGGGCCGTTATATGTGCTTACCCATTGCTGAATTCCATCATTGTTGTATTTAATTATGGTAATATCGCGGCCGGTGCCACTGCCTGTGCTCCATCCCGTTACGTACACGTTTCCATTTTTATCCACGGCAATGGTGGTAGCCTGATCGCTTCCATTGCCTGGTCCGTTATATCGTTGCACCCATTTTGTATTTCCATCATCATCGTACTTGATGGTGGTAATATCGCCGGCTGTTCCCGTGCCAGTACTCGACCCGGTTACATACACATTTCCAGCTGAATCAACGGCAATGGCAAATGCCTGATCGATCTCATTGCCCGGTCCGTTATATCTTTTAACCCATTTTGTATCGCCATCGTCATTGTACTTAATGGTAGTATAGTCACTGCCCGTTCCGGTCCCTGTGCTCCATCCTGTTACATATACATTGCCCTGGCTGTCCGTTGCTATAGCAGTAGCCTCATCGCTGCCATTTCCGGGACCATTATATCTTTTTATCCATTTTGTATCACCATCATCGTTATATTTAATAGTGGCCCAGTTAGTATTGGAAATGTTTTCATCGCCATCGCTAAGGCCCGTTACAATAATATTGCCTTTACAGTCCACTACCAACCCCCTTGCTATGTCCTGGGCATTAGCATCTCCGTTTTGCCTTTTTACCCACTTCTCGGTAACCTGGGCAAAACCTATAGCACTGGTAAAAAAAAGACAGGAAAGAAGTAATGACTTCCTGGAAAGTAGCATGTTCTTCATGACTTTAAATTTTTAGATTTAATAATAATGGTATCATTGGTGAAGTATCTATATACCATCTTCATAAGGAGACATGATAAACAGCATTACGGAATGGGTCATCCGTAATGCCGCTTTTATTTGTATTCAGGTGTTACCTTATTTTAAGACATTTATCTTCCCTGTTTGAGACCAGTCAGTCTTTGCTGTTTTCACTGTAATACGATAATAATACATGCCTTTCTGAAGAGTGGTTACATTAAAGTCCGCGTTGTGAAAGCCTGCTGGTTTGGTGGCATCTACCAGCGTTTTTATTTTTCTGCCCAGTACGTCGTATATCGCTATAGATACCCGGCCGTCAAATGGTAGTTCGTAAAATATTTTAGTCGTAACAGATGCCGGGTTGGGCGCATTGAACACCCGCAGCCTTTCAGGCAACATGCTAGGACGTTCAGAAAATTCACGTCTTGCTTCAATAGTTGTTTGGGCAACATCTGTTGGGCATGGGCCAAAAACATCTCCATGATCCAAATGGGATTTTACCCCATTCTGGCTTATACAAATTTCTTTTCCATTATGACAAACGAGGGCTTTATCGCCTTTGGGGCCGCAACCTTCGCAAAGCTGGGTGATCTGAATGGTATAAGCCCCGCTGTTGTCAATAACAACCCCATCGCTTACCCCAAAACGGAGGATGGACGGACCAGCGGGTGCTGGCACAAGGGTATTCATGTTTATAATGAAAGTGTAGGTATTGTCAGCTCTGAAGGGCGGTACATATGGGGGCGTTACCGCGGTGCCCGCATCGACATCATAAACGATGTGCCGGTAAGCGG
>DASUVL010001149.1:0-9465 GCA_036379015.1 Niastella sp. | reverse complement strand
GAAGTGGTTGAAGCCATTGAAGAAAAAGAAGAAGATAAAGAGGGGGATATTGTACACCGTCCGCCGATCGTTACCATCATGGGTCACGTTGACCACGGTAAAACCTCACTGCTCGACTATATACGGAGTGCCAATGTGGTAGCCGGTGAAGCGGGTGGTATTACCCAGCACATTGGAGCCTATGAAGTGACACTGCCCAATGAAAAGAAAATAACTTTCCTTGATACACCTGGTCACGAAGCGTTTACCGCCATGCGTGCCCGTGGTGCCAAAGTAACCGATATTGCGGTAATTGTAGTGGCAGCAGATGATGCCGTGATGCCGCAAACCAAGGAGGCCATCAGCCACGCACAGGCTGCCGGCGTACCAATGATCTTTGCCATCAATAAGATTGATAAAGATGGCGCCAACCCACAAAAGATCTATGAACAATTAGCCGGTATGAACCTGCTGGTTGAAGAATGGGGTGGTAAATACCAAAGCCAGCAATTAAGTGCCAAGCAAGGATTGAATGTAGACAAGCTCCTGGAAAAGATCCTGCTCGAAGCAGAATTATTGGATCTGAAAGCAAATCCTGATCGCGAAGCATCCGGTAATATTATTGAAGCTACGCTTGATAAAGGTCGTGGCTATGTAGCTACGGTGCTGGTTCAAACCGGAACCTTAAAACATGGCGACCTGGTAGTATCAGGCCAGTTCTATGGTCGCGTTAAAGCTATGTTCAATGAACGTAACAAACGCGTTGAAGAAGCGCCGCCTTCTACCCCGGTATTGATCTTGGGATTGAACGGAGCGCCACAGGCCGGTGAGAAGTTCAGAGTGTACGAAGATGAAGGAGAAGCCAAGGAAGTGGCAAACCGCCGGGCCCAGATCTTACGTGAACAAGGTATACGTACCAAGAAACATATCACGCTCGATGAAATTGGTCGTCGTTTGGCATTGGGTAATTTCAAACAATTGAACCTGATCCTTAAAGGCGACGTGGATGGTTCGGTAGAAGCCCTGAGCGATTCATTACAAAAATTATCGACCGAAGAAATTGTTGTATCGGTAGTGCATAAAGCAGTGGGTGCCATCAGTGAAAGTGACGTAATGCTGGCCACCGCATCCGATGCAATCGTAATTGGTTTCAACGTACGACCTTCAACCCAGGCAAACCGCCTGGCTGAAACCGAAGGGGTGGAAATTAAGCTCTACTCAATCATCTACAACGCTATTGAAGAAGTCAAGAGCGCGATGGAAGGGATGTTGGAGCCTAAGATCACAGAGAAGATCGTGGCCAATGTGGAAGTACGTAACGTATTCAAATTCGATAAAGCTACAGTGGCAGGTTGTTTTGTTCTCGATGGAAAGATCCTGCGTAACTCGAAGATCCGCGTAATTCGCGATGGTATCGTAGAGTATCCTAAAGGGGAAGGACAAAGCGCCGAACTGCAATCTTTGAAACGCTTTAAAGATGACGTTAAAGAAGTGCCTTCAGGTATGGAGTGCGGCTTAACGGTTAAAAACTTTAGCGATATTAAAGTAGGCGATATTATTGAAGCGTTTGAACTGGAAGAAGTAAAAAGAACATTATAAAGATAAAAGGCACGAGGTACAAGGTTTTAAAGCTCCCCGTTGAGCCGGATCCTTGTTCCCCGTGCCTTTCTTTATTTCCGGAATTTTGTTTCGGCAGTAGCCTATAGCTTACCGCTTGTGGCTAACGTAGCTATTCTTTTGTTAAATACACCCTTACCACTCAGTAGATGGTAAGGTAACCAGTAAATTTGGCTCTATCTCTTTCAAACATATACAGATGAAACCTGTTTTTACATTTATAACCGCCTTGCTTTTAGGTACCATCGTAGTTGCCCAGGCTCCACGGAAAGTAGTAGCCGACAAGATCGTAGGCATCGTGGGCGATAAAATTATTTTAAAATCTGATGTATACAACGATATCCTTGATCGTCAGCGGCGCGGAGAAACAGTTCCCGAAAATGCCGACTGCTCCATCATGGAACAGATACTTACCCTAAAAGCGTTGGTACTGCAGGCAGAAAAAGACTCAATACAGGTTGGTGACGATGAAATCGACGCCTTGCTCGATAACCAGATCCGCGGGTTTATAAACATGTACGGATCAAAAGAAGCCCTTGAAGAAATTGCCGGTCGTACTGTTTACCAGATAAAGGAAGATTTTCGTCAGACATTTAAAGAAAGAAAGCTGGCTGAACGCATGCGCGATAAGATTGTAGAAAACATCAAGATCACGCCGCAGGAAGTAAATCAATATTTTTCAAAGAAAGATCAGAACAATTTACCCTTTTATGAATCGGAAGTTGTGATCGGTGAAATTATATTGAATCCAAAAGCAAGCCGTGACCTGGAAAAACTGACGATTGATGAGTTGAATGATTTTAAAAAGCAGGTAGAATCGGGCCAGCAGAAATTTGAGACACTTGCACGCTTATATACAGATGATCCAGGCAGCAAGGAAAACGGCGGACAATACTCCGTCAACCGCACAGAAAAGACCTGGGACCCCGCTTTCCTCAACAACGCTTTCCGGTTGAAAGAAGGACAAATTTCTCCCGTGTTCAAATCAAAATTCGGATACCATATTTTACAAATGGTAAGCCGTGCTGGGGACGATGCCATCGTACGACATATATTACGTATTCCCAAGATAACCGAGGATGAGATCAATGAAGCCATTAATAAACTGGATTCAGTACGATCTAAACTCATTGCAGGTACCATTACGTTTGGGGAAGCTGTTGCCAAATACAGTGATGATGAAACTTCTAAATACACCGGTGGTGTTAGACAGGGGCAGAATGGTTCAACATTTTTGGAATTAGGCCAACTGGATAAAGAACTGGTAGAATTATTGGCAAAGACCGGTCTTAAACCTGGTGAGTATTCAAAACCTACACCATACACTGACGAAAGAGGAAAAAAAGGTGTTCGTATCGTTTATTTGAAAACACGCACATCACCCCACCGTGAAAATGTGAAGGATGATTATGACCGCTTAGCTAAGGAAGCGATTGAAATAAAAAAGCAAAAAGCGCTGGAATCCTGGTTTGCTTCAAAAATTCCTTCATATTATATAATGATCGATGATGACTTCAAAAACTGCGGTACGTTGAATAAGTGGATGCAATATGCAACTGCAGGCAGCAAGTAATAATATTATATGTTAATATAAAAAAAGCATCCCGAGAAATCGGGATGCTTTTTTTATGCAGGTGTTTGGGTAGAAAATTTTTGAGTTTCTCCGGCTCATTATGGGTATATGCTTTTGCTCTAATGTCTTATTCATTTCAATAAATAGTCATTTATTGGTAAGTGAAAACCCTTAAATGGAATAGAAACGTATCCATGACTGTTGGCATAAACCAGCTTTTAAGTATTTTGTATAAGTATTTACATGTAAATAACACGTTATAGTGCATCATGTATTACAGTAATCTGCTGTATGTTAAAACAGTCAAAGAAATCCATTCCTGAAGTAAGTCCTGATTATACCTCCCTTAGCTTGCAAACAGATATGGCAGGTATTATCTTATCAGCTTCAGCTGAGCTGCTTTCTTTTACTGGTAAGCATCATGAAGAGCTTATTGGTATCTCCTTCAAAAAAATTTTAGATTCTGCCGATAAACCAAAACTACAGGCCATACTTAACACCGGTATTGATGCCGGCATAGTAATACAACTTGCAATAAAAGGTAAATCAGGTGTACGCCAAATTGGGTTCACCGCTAAATACCAAAAAAGCAGCCACAAAGCAGCGGATGTAATAACCTGGAATACCGTTTCCGAATTCGACCCTATGGGACGGGAACATACCGCTAACAAACAGCCTGAGGAAAATAATACAGCATTAAATCAAGCGCTCCAGGAACTGAAAGAAGTACGCCAGGAATTGAATGACGTTAGAGAACGGTATAAAGCATTAATACAGCAAAGCTCAGAGATCATATGGCGTTGCGAATTGCAGATCCCAATAAACATTAATGACCCTGAAGAGAAGCAGTTAACGCAATTGTTCGATGGGTATCTGGCCGAATGTAACGACCAGATGGCGCATTTTTATGGATATGAAAATTCCGCCGGTGTAATCGGGAAAAAAGTATCGGTCTTTTTTGATCCTAATGAACCCATTACGCGGCTGGTTGTCAGGGAATTTATTCAACAGGGATATAATATATATCGCCGGTTGTCAATGCATATCGATCACCAGGGAAATAAAAGATATTTTTTAAATAACCTGGTGGGTGTGGTAGAGGATGGAAAATTATTACGGGTTTGGACTACCCAAAATGAAATTACCCAGCTGCGAATGGCTGAAAAAGCAAATCGCTATCAAGCCAATGTGCTGGAGAATGTTTTTGATGCAGTAATGTCGTCTGACCCGAACTACCTGGTAAAAAGCTGGAACCAGGCAGCGGAAAAATTATATGGTATAAAAGCAGCTGATATACTGGGTCATACGGTACGCGAGTTTATAGATTTCACTTATCTGAATACCACTCATGAGAAGCTGTTAAAAGAACTATATGCAACGGGCGCCTGGAGTGGTGAAGTTTCCTTTATAAGACCATTAGACGGAAAGAAAATAGTTTTTTGGTCAACCGTTTCATTGTTGAAAAATAAGAAAGATCAGATCACTGATATAATTGCCATCAATAAAGACATTACAGAACGAAAGCAGGCAGAACAGGCAATCCGCGAAGGGGAAGAAAGGTTCCGGCAATTTGCCGATGCGGCGCCTGTTATCATTTGGGTAGCTGATGAATTTGATAATACGATCTACGTAAATAAATGTTTTGAGCAGTTTACCGGACTAACGTTGCCTGAAGTACAGGGCGATGGTTGGGAAAAAATTGTTTACCCTGCCGATCTACCCATTGCTATTGAAAAGTATAAAAGATATTTCAAGTATCGCGAACCGGTAGTACTGGAATACCGGTTAAAAAATAAAGACAATGAGTACCGGTGGGTCCTTGATCATGGCGTGCCCCGCTTTTTAGAAGATGGCACGTTTGTAGGGTACATTGGGTCAATCGTTGATATACACGATCGCAAACTGGCCGAGGAAAAGATCCGTTTCCAGGTGCAGGTGATGCAGGATGTTTCAGAAGGTATTATTTCAACCGATCTTGATTTTAATATAATATCATTTAATAAAGCGGCTGAAAATATTTACGGCATACCCGGTCATGAAATAGTCGGTAAGCGCCTGAATGATTTTATAAACCTCTCTTATATTTCAAATACCTGGGAGGAAGCGCTGCGGGAATTGCATGAAAAAGGCAGCTGGGAAGGCCAGGCTTATTATAATCGCCACGATAGCAAGCGCATTTATCTGAATTGTTCTTTGTCTTTTGTAAAAAATGAAAGGGGCACCCGTATTGGGTTTGCTGGTATTTATCGCGATATTACAGAAGCCCGTCAATCGCAGGAAGATCTGCGCATTAATGAAGAAAGATACCGGTCGGTAGTGCACGCGTTGGGCGAAGGTATTCTGATGCACGATAAAAATGGAGAGATCATTACCTGCAATCGCAGTGCAGAAAATATATTGAATGTTCCCTGCCATATGCTGATCGGCAGAACTACATCGGGAACAGAATGTGTATGTATTTATGAGGACGGCTCGCCGTTCCCGCCTGAGCAACATCCATCATTGATCACGTTAAAAACCGGCCGATCGTTACAAAATGTGATCATGGGCATGCAGCGATCAGATGGGACGTTGGTTTGGATCTCGATCAATACCGAACCGATATACTATACACAACAACGGGTGCATCCTGATGCTGTGGTATCTTCGTTTGTAGATATTACCCACAAGAAAGCAGCTGAAATAGAATTAAAGCGCAGCCAGCAACAACTCAGGGAGTATTCTGAACGTATTACGAATATCCTGGCGAGTATAACCGATGGATTTATTGCGGTAGATAAAAACCTGAATATATTTTTATGGAATCATGCCGTAGAACATATAACAGGTTTAAATGCAAAACATGTTATTGGTTCAGGAGTTGAAAAGATCTTCCCCAATTTTGCCGGTACTGCCGAGTATCGTCAATATATAAAAGCCATCAATCAGGATTCTTCTTCAAACTTTGAACATTTTCTGCCAGTATTTAATCGTTGGCTCGAAACAAGTGTATATCCTTTTTCACAAGGCGCATTTATATATTTCAGAGATATTACCGATCGTAAAAAGCAGGAGCGGCTACTGGAACTGGAAAAGGAAGTATTGAAAATAAATGCCCAACCCGCCGCTTCGCTAAAAACAACCATCGATTATTTCCTGGATGGGTTGGAAAAAACCTTTCCCGGTATGATATGTTCGGTTATTATGCCGAGTGATGATAAACAAACCATCCTGCATTTGTCGGGACCCGGCCTGCCAGCAGCCTTTTCTGAAGCCATAAACGGTGTAAAAATAGGACCGGCCGTGGGTTCCTGCGGCACAGCCATTTATAGAAAAGAAAAGGTTATCACTGTTGATGTAGAAACCGATCCTTTGTGGGTAGATTACCTGCAGCTGGCCAAACAGTTCAAACTGAGATCGTGTTGGTCGTTCCCCATTCTAAACGCTGGCAACGATGTACTGGCTACCATTGCCGTGTATCACCGGTATCCGGCTACACCAACTGAAAGCGAACTGAGTTTATTTGAGCGGGTCAACAGCCTGCTGCGAATAATCATTGAAAATAAAAATGCCGAACTAAAGATAAGACTGAGTAATGAGCGGTATTTGCTGGTGACCAAAGCCACCAACGACGCCATTTGGGATTGGGATGTAAATACCAACACTCTATATTGGGGCGAAGGCATTTATACCCTTTTTGGTTTTAAACCCGGATATATTGATAATTCATCGAACTTCTGGGAAAACTGTATACACCCTGAAGACCGTGACCGCGTAGTGAATGGGTTAAATAAGTTTATAAAAGATAGCACCTCAAAGATCTGGGAAGATGAATACCGGTTTATAAAACCCGATGGCGAATATGCGCTGGTGTTTGATCGTGGTTTTTTAATTTTTGATCATTCTGGCAAAATTGCCCGTATGGTGGGTTCCATGCAGGATATCACCGATAAAAAGGAACTGGAAAAGAGATTGTTAAAGCAGGAGCTCGATAAACAAAAGATAATTGCCCAGGCAGTGGTAAATGCCCAGGAAAAAGAAAGGGCTGAAATTGGCAAAGAATTACACGATAACGTGAACCAGATATTGTCAACTGCCAAGCTGTATCTTGAATTAGCACAAACCGATGACGATAGCCGGCTCGATCTTATTAATCGCAGCACGAATAATATTTCTGATGCCATTAATGAAATCCGAACCATTTCCCGGTCATTGGTGCCACCGAGTATTGGCGATCTGGGTTTAATAGATTCTGTGCAGGACCTGGTTGAAAATATTAAAGCCACAAAGAAATTACACGTTGAATTTTATTATTCCGGAACTCTTGATAATATACTGGATGAGAAAAGAAAGCTGATGCTTTTTCGCATTATTCAGGAACAGGTGAATAACGTATTAAAACATGCTTCAGCCAAGAACCTGGTCATTGAATTGATTGCAGATAGCGAAGGGCACGCAATAGACCTTACAATCAGTGATGATGGTAAGGGATTTGAATTGGATAAAGTGAGATTGAAAAAAGGAGTGGGTTTGTCGAATATATCCAGCCGGGCCCAGTTATTCAATGGTAGTGTGCATATTGTTACAGCATTGAACGAAGGATGTAAACTAAAAATAAATGTCCCTATTTCAAATATCTAAACCCCCTTATTGATTATGGAAAAAATTAGTGTACTAATTGCAGATGATCACAAATTGATACGGGAAACCTGGAGTTTTATCCTGAATAATGATCCCCGCTTTACAGTGGTTGCTGAATGCGGAGATTCAGAACAGGCAGTGGAAATGGCCAAGAACAAAAAGCCCCAAATAGTGCTCATGGACATTAACATGTTGCCCATTTCGGGGTTTGAAGCTACAGAGAAAATAAGGAAAGTATCGCCAGCTTCCCGCATCATTGGCATTTCAATGCATTCGCAGCCGGCTTATGCCAAAAAAATGTTGCAAATAGGCGCCCGTGGCTATGTTACCAAAAATTCTTCCAAGGAAGAAATGATAAATGCCATTATGGAGGTGCACAGCGGCAACAAATACATCTGCGATGAGATCAAGAATAATATTTCGGAGCTGGTGCTTGAAGAAAATAAAGATGTACCGAATGTAAATGCATTGACCGAGCGGGAAATTCAGATCATTAACCTGATAAAAGAAGGGCAATCATCAAAAGAAATTGCCATGAGTCTGAATATTTCGTTAAAAACAGTAGAAGTGCACCGGCATAATATACTGAAAAAGTTAAAACTGAAAAATTCAGCCTCGCTCGTGAATTTCATAAACAATGTTGCTACCAGCATGTAATTGGGATACATGTGATCATTGTATGCAACGACATTATGTATACAATTAATATTTATTATTCAGTATGTAAGGGATATTAAATAGTCAATTTGGGGGACAAGTAACACTCATGTAAGGGTAAACCTTTATTTCTGGCTGAAAAAATTCATTAAGTGTTTAAAAGACATTGAATAATTTATGATTTCTTTCGGAAAATTTATCACCTTAGCGCTACCAATATCTATTGAAAACAAGTAAAAATCCAACGTCCGTAATCCAGATCCTAACGAAAGCCGAACCGTCCAATGTCTGTTTAGATTAAAAACAAAACAGGCGCAGATATTGATCCAATGTCCTAAAGAGGAACAACCCCCATACCTATGAAGACTGGGGGTTTTTTTCATTTTTCTTTCCCGCGGCTCCCACTCTTTTACTCTTTTCTTTTTATTCCTGAATTACATGTAACTTTGCGCTTTCTTTTTATAATCGGGAGTTATTCATGAGTGATGAAATAAAGCATGAATGCGGACTAGCATTCATTCGTTTAAGAAAGCCGTTCTCCTACTATTTACAGCAATACGGTACAGTAATGTGGGGTCTTAATAAGCTGTACCTACTCATGGAAAAACAACATAACCGTGGCCAGGATGGAGCTGGTGTGGCGGCTGTGAAACTGAACGTTGAGCCCGGTTACCCTTTTCTGCAACGCATCCGCAGCAGTGCTCCCCAACCTATTGCCGATATTTTCAGACAGATAAGCCTGGAAGTTAAAGAGCTGGAAAAATACCAGCCTGATGTAATGAAACACCCCGGTTTAATGAAAGGGCATATATCCTATTTGGGAGAATTGTTGTTAGGACATTTGCGATATGGAACCCAGGGGAAAAATAATGCAGAATTCTGCCATCCTTTTATAAAACGCAATACCATTCCCGCCCGTAATATGGCATTGGCAGGTAATTTTAACCTGGTCAATACCGACGAGCTGTTTGATCTTATCAATATTGAACCCGGCGAATTTCAAAAACAAAGCGATCTGG
>DASUVL010001148.1:0-4398 GCA_036379015.1 Niastella sp. | reverse complement strand
TCAGCATATTAGCACATTAGTATTTCCCGCATCTGCTCTTATAGTAGCCACAAGATTTTTTAGTTGGTGTGGCGGCTGGTGCAACGGCCGGCACTGGTTTTTGCGCCTCCACTTTAACCGGCTGTGGTTTTGCCGGTGCTTCAACAGCTGACTTTATAGCGGCTGTTTTGGGCCTGCTAAATGAAAGCGGCATCCCAACGGTCACATTCCACACAGAAGTCGATGACGACAATTGCGTATTAAGCTGTTTATTCTCCAATGCAGTGGTCAGTGTTTCTTCACTCATATTGCCTAAGCCGGCGAGGTATTGCACCCCTATCACAAATTTATTGGTACTTCCTTTGGCGAAGGCAAAGTTAACACCGGTGATAACGGCCGATGTCCAGTTACCGGCATTATATTGATACACTGTTTCATTTGATCTGTTAGTGCTGATGATGGCTGTTTGCGGATTGGGTATAAAAGCCATACCGGCATATGGTTGTATGCGCAGGTTCATTACCTGCTTTTTAGGAGCCGCTGCAGCTGCTGCGTTCGCCAGCATCATCTTGCGGGCGGCGCAGGGATTTTGCGCTGCAACCGATGCATTAACAGCAGGCTGCGTTGCCTTCTTTCCCAACGAAATAGGTTTACTGCTTACCTGATAACCTGCTTCCAAACGAAGTCTCCAGTCGCCCTGCGAAGCGGTGAATTCTTTATCACCGGTTTCAGGATTTGTGAACGCGTAGGTAACCATTGAACGGTTGGTGGATGCGCCTACAAACGGGCCATGCGTTTTATTGAAGAGGTAATCTGCCCGAAGACCAACTTGCGGCGAGAAGTTTGACCCCATTGGTGAAATACAGGAGGTATTGTTGTACTTCACACAGGTAGAAGCTTTTTCGATACCCACTCTGGGTGTAACGGAGAGTTGGGCATTCGTTGCAATCCCACAGGCAACGAATACCAGGCCGGCTAACGCTGCTTTTCTCATAGCTTAGTTTTTTAGTTCCTTATAAGTTACGCCATATCCGTCAAAACAAAAAGAATTCTACATGAGTGGCGGACGCTTGGAACATCGTTTCTACCATTGATTGTTTCTAACGGAAAGAACATGAACAGATTAATAAAAGAAAAAAAATATTTCCGCCCGCTTGTCCAATCACGGCAACCTCATTTGTTATAAGGGTATAATATTTATATTCAATAACAATTATAATAACTTTAAAATCTAAAAAAATGGAAGAATACATGTTGATCTTTAGGCACGAAGATGGAAGCAAGATCGCTTCGCCCGAACAAATGCAGATATGGATGAAACAGACCATGGATTGGATCGGTGGCATTGCCGCCAAGGGAAAATTCGTTCTTGGCAATGGTCTTCCCTTTGAAGGCAGCAAAGTGGTATGGTCGCACGGCGTGGTTACTGATGGTCCGTTTGGTGAGATCAAAGAAACCATTGGCGGATACATTATTGTAAAAGCCGGTTCCTTTGATGAAGCCGTTGAATTTGCCAAAGGTTCTCCCGTATTACAGGGCGAAGGCAATAGTGTAGAAGTTAGAAAGATCGATAAACACGAAGACCTTGACCTTCCTAAATAATATTTGACCATCATATACCCCGTGCCACGGTTTCTCCTTTCCCGCATAAGCGGGACTCAGGACCGTGACACGGGTAATCATTCATGCAGCAACCCGAATTGATACCGCATTTATTCAGAACGGAATACAGGAAAATTATTGCTGTACTGTGTAAGCGTTTTGGCTTTGAGCAGCTGGAGACCGCTGAAGATATTGCCAGCGACACTTTTATGAGCGCCGCTCAAACCTGGGGCTTACAGGGCATTCCACCCAACCCCGTTGCCTGGTTGTACGCCGTTGCCAAAAACAAATCGAAAAATTGTCTGCAACGCCAGGCGACCTTCAACAATAAAGTGGTGCCTGATACTGCTGTCGGGGAAGGCACATCCACTTTGCCGGAATTTGACCTTGACCTTTCTCCCCAAAACATCAACGACAGCCAGTTGCAGATGATGTTTGCTATTTGCCACCCCGCCATTCCTCCCGAAGCGCAGATCGGTTTATCACTTCGCATATTATGCGGTTTTGGCATTGAAGAAATAGCCGACGCCTTTCTAACCAATAAGGAAGTGATCAATAAAAGGTTGTTCAGGGCCAAAGAAAAACTTCGTGAAGAAAAGATCCATATAGAATTACCAGCACTTACAGAGATAGATGACCGGCTGGCCGCTGTGCTCGTCACCATTTACCTGCTGTTCAGTGAAGGTTATTATTCTATCAGCAATAATAAAACACTACGAAAAGAATTGTGCTTCGAAGCTATGCGGTTATGTTATATGCTGGTTGAAAATAAATATACCAACAAACCGGCTGTCAATGCTTTGTTGTCGCTGATGTGTTTTCATGCCTCCCGCCTCGATGCGCGCCTGGATAAAAACGGGGAATATATTTTATACGACGATCAGGATACAAGCCTGTGGGATGCCGACCTGATCAGCAAAGGCGGTTATTTCTTACATTGTTCTGCCAGTGGCAACCAATTGTCTAAATACCACCTCGAAGCCGCCATCGCCTACTGGAATACGCAAAAAGACGATACCAAAGAAAAATGGGAAGCCATTTTACAACTCTATAACCGGTTATTACAAATTGAATACTCCCCGGTAGCAGCCCTTAACCGCACTTATGCTTTGTCTAAAGCAAATGGCAAGTCAGCAGCTATTAAAGAAGCAGAGGAATTAAACCTCACCAACAACCATTTTTATTACACCTTACTGGGTGAACTGTACAGGGGCATCGACGACTGTAAAGCCAGGCAGCATTTTGAAAAAGCACTTGTTATTGCTAAAACACAAACGGATAAGCAGACCATTCAGAAGAAATTAGATAAAGGCAAATTTGATAATTAGCTAATGTGATAATATGATAATGAAAAATACAATTTGAACCCTGCATTTGCCTTTCAGCCTTTTGGCTGTTTTAATTATCACATTATCGTATTATCACATTGGCATTTCTCCCTCCCATACATTCTTCGGCCATTCACATACAAAAAACGGTTACTCGCATCCATACTAACGCTAACCAAACGCGTATAATCTATCTTTAGACGCCTTAATTATTTATATTGTAAAATCAAATTAGTATTAACCGTATATACATACGATTTAATAGCTATCTGCTGTATACCTGATTTTATTTACTTTTAGTGATCCCTCAAACTTAAACCCATATCCGAAAAAAATGAAGAAGCGACCATTTCTTAAAACTGCTTTTCTCATTCAGCTCTTTTTATTATTAGCCCATTTATACAACAACCGTCATGGGCTGCCCATCCCTGTTATTGATAACCAAAGCAGGTTACTCGTTGAGCTGATGAAAACGTACAAGATCGATTTCTTTGGCACCGGGCGTACGCTCGATGAAACCATCTGGGGCTACGACCTTACCTGGGCCCTGTTCACGTTGTTCACCATTTTCATAAGCGGGTATGCCATCCTGGCCAAAAACATTCGGCCGCAAACAGGTAAATACCTAAGCGCCACCAACGGATTCCTTTGGCTGGGTTGCCTTATTACTGCACTGGTGTTCTGGAGCCTTCCACAACAGCTCTTTTTTGGCGCCCTGTTTATTGTGTTCCTGTTATCCTTGCTGTTCGACTGGCGGGCGCCAAAACCCAACCACACCCGCGTATGCATCATCGGCGCCGGCATTTCAGGATTGACCGTAGCTTATCAGTTACAAAAACAAGGTTACCGGAATATTACGGTGCTGGAAAAAAAAGACCAGATCGGTGGTAAATGTATCACCAGTGACCTGGAAGAACAACCCTTTGACCTCGGTGGTCATGAAATGCTGGCCGGTTACACAGACCTGCTGCAAATTGCTGATGAACTAAATGCCCCTACCCGCGTAAGCATACCACCGTTGGTGTATGAACGTGAAAAAAAGCAATACCTGAATTTCAAACAGGCGGCTACCATTTCGGGCAAGTATACCATGTGGCAGGTGATGATAGCCTCTATGAAATATTTATGGCTGGTAGCTACCACCTTCCGGCAATTCTCAAAACCATCTACCGGTTATAAAAACGTGCCACTAGAACTCACCATGCCGTTGGAAAAATGGCTGGAAAAACGCAACCTCAGCGCACTGACTGATATCCTCAGCTTTGTGATCAAGGTACAGGGTTACGGGAAATTCACTGACGCGGCCGCGCATCTGATCAAGTTCCAGGGGGTCCGTAACTGGCTTTCCCTTATCTTATCCGGCGTTGGTATTTCAAAAAAATGGCCACGCGTAATGGCAATGGGTATGGACAACCTCTGCCACCGTATGGCCGATACCTTGTTTGATGTTCGTTCAGACATTCAGGTTGAAAAAATAATCCGCAACCCG